>JBCCXA010000018.1 GCA_039192515.1 Verrucomicrobiota bacterium
CGCGATCAAGAAGAAGGTCATTCTCTCAGTCTATTGCTCATTGAAGATAGCGAAAGTGACGCGGTCATCATAAAAAAACAGTTATCTACCATACCCGAAATTTCATACGTGTACCATGCTGAGTCTTTCCAGAAAACGAGACAATATCTCAAAGAGGAGCTTATAGACGTGATTTTAACTGACCTTTATCTATCGGATAGTGATGGACTTGCGACCCTATATGAACTAACTAAAATATTGGACAAGGAAGTGCCCATCATTGTGCTAAGTGGTCTCAGTGATGAAGCGGTAGCTTTGGATGCAGTCATACTAGGTGCTAAGGACTATTTATTAAAAGAAGACATTGAAACTTTAAGAGGAAGTATCTTTCACAGCCTGCACCACTCCTACATGCTCAATAGTAAAAAGGGCTTCACAGAAAAAAGCTTCTTTCTTCAGAAGTCTACAGGAGGTTTGATTTTTTTACTCAATAACGAATTATATATTGAAGAGGTCAAGGGCATCTGTAAGCAATGCTCATCTCAAATCATTGAAAATTTTGACGGTATTCATTTTTGCGATCTCTTATATGAATCTTCTATAGGGAACAAAGACTTTTTTGATCAGATAGAGGATATTAAAAAGATTCCCAATAAAGTCCTTTCATTTGAAGGCTATATCGATTGCTTCTCTAGGTCTTGCCAGCGCCATATATCCATAAATATTTCTAGAGTTGATCATAATGAAACAACGTTTCTCTGCACTGGTCTTGATATAACTAAGCCTCACAGAATCCATGTATAAAAAGTGTCTTAGATAGTAAAATTTTCTCAACAAAGCTCCGGAAAATGATGTTGCATCACTTTTTCCAACATCTCTACGGTTAAAGGTTTGCTTTCATAACCAGCCGCGTATAGATTATTCTTAGCCTTTTCAATATCCGCAGGATTCGTTGAAGTTGAAAGCATGAAGACCATGATCTTAGCTCTTTGAGCTTCCGGCAGCTCAGCATATCTTTCCAAAAATTCCCAACCATCCATTCCCGGCATATTAATATCGAGAAATACCAAGTCCGGCTGAGGAAAGTTACTCTCTTCATTTTTAGAAGATAAAAAATCTAAAGCTTCATAGCCATTTTGCACAGAGACGACTTTATCCGTCACGCCAGCCCTTTTAATCACCTTAGTATGCACATAGTTATCCTCTTCACTATCGTCAATAAGCAAGACCATGTTTAATTTTTTAGACATCATACAGAGAGTGAAGCTAACGATGCGAAGTATTGCGAGCAATAGAAAACCTAAAGTTACTGCCCCTACCCAACTCTGAGTCTACCCAAATGCGCCCTCCATGGAACTCAGTAATCTTTCTGCAATGAGCTAAACCTATACCAGATCCTTCATACTTGCTTTGAGAATGGAGCCTTTTAAATATTTGGAATATTTTTTCTTGGGACTCTGAAGAAATACCAATTCCATTATCCTTTACCGAGAAAATCCAATGCGTTTGATCACTAGTGGATGAAATACTGACGATCACCCCATGGTCATTTTGGCGGAACTTAATAGCATTCGATAGCAGATTTTGGAATAGCAAGCGTAGCATCGACCGGTCTCCCGTAACTTTAGGAAGGTCATATATCTGTATCATAGCTTTCTGGCTTTCAATCGTTGCGCTCATGTCCTCAGAGACCTCATCTACAAGCATGTTACAATCAATCTCTTCTAGACGTAAATTTTTGCCAAGTCTGGAGTAATCCAATAAAGCTTGAATCAAATGACTCATACGATTTGAAGCACGGGTAAGAAATTCTAAATAAGTTACGGCTTCACCTTCGAGCTTATCTCCATATTCTACCGCTAATAGCTCGGAAAAATTTTTAATGGAACGCAATGGCTCTTGTAAATCATGAGAGGCTATGTAAGCAAATTGCTCTAACTCCTTATTGCTTTCGAGTAACTTCACTTGAATCTCTTTTAGCGGTGTAATATCTATATGACTACCAACCATACGAACGGGCCTTCCCTCCCTATCCCATTCGATGACTTTTCCTCGACAAAAAACCCATACAATACTGCCATCTTTGTGAAAGTACCTCACCTCATTATGAAACGGCACCTCTCCCTTGCTTGTAACATGTTGGTCAAAGAGTTCAAAGACACCCGGCAAATCATCTGGGTAGATAATTTTCTGCCAAGAAGAAGGGTGATTTTCCATTTCGTGATCTTCATAGCCAAACATTCTTTTAAAAGCAGGGCTCAGATACTCTTGGTCATCTTGGATGAACCAGTCCCAATATCCTGCTAATGTTCCCTCTAATACCGCTTCAAAGGCAGCATTTTTAGATAAATATTTTTTTTCTGCCCTTTTTCTTTCCGTGATATCCACACAAGTTGATGAGCTATGCAGAATTTTCCCTTCACTATCCTTCACAGCAGCTACCTTTAAAACAACAGGAATGCCTCTTCCATCCTTATGCTTTAGGCTTAGTTCCTTGTCTACTAGTTTGCCTTCTCGCCTAAATGTCTCAAATGCTTTCCGAGCTTCCTCTAGGCATTCTTCACCATAAATACTAAAGATCTTTTTGCCGATTAAGTCTTCTTTTGCATGATACCCTAATTTGTGAACAAGCATGTTATTGCAATTGATGATTTTAGCAGTCTCAGGATCTAAGTTCATATGCATAACAGGGGATTCTTCATAAAGAGTTTTGTATTTTTTTTCGCTTAACTCTAATTTTGTAGAGAGTTCTTTGCTGAAAGTGATATCCTCAAAAATAAGAAGAAAATAGCCATGACCACCTTGCTTTAGCGACTTGGCAGTTAACCTGCACCAAATGGTTGAACCTCTCTTTGTTAGACAACGACATTCGGAAACAAAATCGTTCAATGCGCCTGACAACCATTGATCACATAAATTCTGTAGATCACCTTTTTCATCTTGCTCAATAGAATCAGTTATAAAGCGAGAATTTAAAACCTGATGATCTGACTCGAATAAGGTCTCATAAGCATGGTTGGTGAACAGCCGCTTTCCATGACTGTCAAATAGATTTACAGCTATGGGCAAATGATCATAAGAATCAGCCAGTGCTTCTAGATATTGTGAGCATTTCCCTGACTGATTACTGTTCTCATTCAACATATTTACTTGAAGTAGTGATGCAAAAATAACTAATAACTTATCTGATTGTAAACAACTAAGTCTATCCAGGGAGTAGATTGCAGGTTTAGTGCTATTTACTGCTTATGCAAAAATGCGCAGCCTCTTTGCCAGTAGCTAAATTCACTATGTACTTAGTCAGAATTGGCTGAGAGTTAAAAAGAATTTAATCCAACAATCCCTATCAATTTATAAAACACGTTAATCTTTCAAAATACGATTGGTCCCATTAAGGTTTTTCATATAAGACCTAGACTTTTTAATAATGCTATTCGATTTGGCTCTCACTGAAATGCCTCTAATCATTGCTTCTAGGGCCCATCCAAATTGCTCATTTTCTGTATAATCACCAATAAAACGTGTATCAAATTCTTGGTAGGTGATCTGCAGTGTAGGAATCGCCATCACACGAAATACCTCCGCAAGATCAGGCTCTTGTTCTACGACGACAACCACTATCTTGTAGGGGATACGGAGATGATACTCACAAAACATGGATAACCGACTGATGAGCCAATCGGAATTGGTAGTGTCTTTGGAGATAAACATCCGTATTTGGCACTCTTCATCCATCGCTTTCCAAAGATATAGGGCAGGCTAGACAAGGCAAATAGAATTTGCCAGCAGCGTTGTTAACTACCCGTGCTGTGAAACTCAAAAACGCTTACCCCTTACATAGAATCTTTAAATAGACCGTCCATGCGATCAATTTCGCTATCACTCATATGAATAGGATTACCAGCAAGAATACCTGTTACATTCCGAAACGGTTTTCCCACATGCATTCCACTATTATCAATCGTAAACTCCCGAATCTGTTTATCATGCATAGAGCCACGCATTTTCAGAACCGTTAAACCACGTCTCATCTCTCCGTTCACTTCTACGTACCTCAGGAGAATGATGGAATCCGTTAAGGTTGAAATATGGGTTTCGGTAATGGAAGAGCCCCCGAGTAAGGAGGAAGTTGTTGAAGTAAAAAGCCCAGCTATCTCCTCGTGCTTAATAAAAGATGTTAATCCAATAATAAATTCTCGAAAAGCCTTTTGTGTAGAAGTTCTTTCTAGCGCTGAGAGACTGTCCACAGCCACCCGGGTTGGTTTAAAAGATTCAACTTCATTCTTAATTTCTAGCAAGTGATCCTCTAAACCAGAGGTCTCTGGATATTTGCAAACCACTTTTAGCTTACCCTCTTGCTCTAGCTGAGCATAATTAATTCCCCATCCTTCGGCATTTCGGTAGAGCTGCTCTCGGCTTTCCTCAAAAGCAAGCAATAGGCAACGGTCTCCTTCATTCGGGCAAGCTCCCGCGAAGTGAGTTGCGGTTAAAGTTTTACCCGTTCCAGTGGCTCCCGATACCAGAATAATGGAATCTCGGAAATAACCACCACAGCACATATCATCAATCACATCTATACCCGAAGAAATGCGCACAGCAGAGGATCTCTGTTTCAACTCTATGCCAGAGAGAGGCAAAATCACAATTCCTTGTTTAGGAGTGATAGTAAAAGGCCATTCACCCTTTTGGTGCTTAGTCCCTCTGAATTTTAAAATCTCAATGGTCCTCCTTCGTTTTTCCTCTTCCAAAACATTGCGAAAAATAATCACATTGTCGGCAACAAACTCTTCCACCCCAAAACGAGAAATCTCTCCGTATTCTTGACTTCTTTCCGCGGTAAGAATGGAAGTCACATTAAATTCTTTTAGGGCATGGCTGATTCTAAATAGTTCCTGGCGAACAATACGCGCATTGGAAAGTTGATTGAAAATGGCTCCAAGCGAATCGAGCGAAACACGCTTGGCATCTATTTTTTTGATCGCATTTTCGATTCTAGCCAACAAAGCGCCTAGGTCGTAATTTCCGGATTCCACAACATGTTGACCAGGCACAGGGGAAGCGTCCACAAATAGCCATTTACCTTCTTTTTCCCACTGGGCGATATTCCAACCAAAGGTGGCCATATTCGTCCTGATGTCTTTTGCCGACTCCTCAAAAGTAACAAAAACTCCTGTTTCACCGCTATTTGTAATGCCTTCAGCTAAAAACTGGGAGGCAAATACAGTTTTAGCGCTCCCGGCAGTCCCCGACACTAAGGTCGTTCTTCCTTGGGGAATTCCTCCATGGGATATGAGATCTAGTCCCGGAATATGAGTCACATGTTTATCAACTACCATAAATTATATAGATTTCTCCCCTTTCTGTGTTTTTGATCTAGCTAATAGTAATAAAATAAAATTATTCAGAGGATCTGAGATCAAGCCCTACTAATACCTTTTCTACACTTGATAAATCTCCAATGATTCTTTTAAGTGGGGGTGGTAGCTCTTTAATGAGAGTTGGGGTCGCTAAGATTCGCTCATCTTCAGCTAATTGTGGTTTTTCAAAAATATCAATAATTTCCAACTCATACTGACCGTCTAATTCCTTCTCACAGACTTCGCGAATATTTGCAGCAGCTTTCTCAGAATTTGACGTTACTCCTGCTACATATAACCTCAGTTTGAGCTTATTCTTATTATCCTGCACGCCAGTATGTTTAGTTCTTTCTCAAAAAATATTCAATAGAAACTTTTAAATCATGCGAAATGGCCGTTACTTGTACCCAATGAATTGGTTCGATAGAAAAGGACTAACTGACCAAGCAGTTGAATGAGACAATATTTTCCCTCTTCCATATAGACATTATTCTTGATTTCATTGAAGGACTGCTTTCTCTTAATGGCCGCAGTGTGAATACGAATAACATCTCTGGGTGTTCCTTTAAGAAAGCCTATTTGTTCTGCAAGGTCTGTTAAAGACTCGGATAAATCAGCCTCTACTTTATAAGCCCTGATCTCGATAGCCAAATCCAATACATCTGCATAGCGATCAATAAGAGCTTCCCACTCTTGAGGAGCTGAATGGTGTAACTCGGGCATTCCATAGGCTTTGGCAGTGACGGAAACATCTTTTTCTTCTGATAAATGTCTCAACCTAACAAAGCTTTTTTCCTTTAACTGAAGCTCGCGAGCTTGGTCTTTTTGCCTCTGCATAGCAGCCCGTTGTGAAGCATAAAGAATCGAACGAATGAGGGCTTGTGAGTTAATTGTATTTTTGAGGAGGTAGTCTTGAGCACCTCTTTTTAAACACTCTACAGCTGTTTCTTGGTTCTCTAAGCCTGATAAAACAATAATGGGAATCGATTGCATGCATTCATAGATTTTATCAAACGTATCTACTCCATGGATATCAGGTAAAGATAGGTCAAGAAGCACGAGATCAAATTTTCCCTCCACAAACATCTCCAATGCCTCTCGAGCTAATTCTGCTTTATGAAGCTTAAAATCTTGGTCAAATGGATAAACTGTCTGCTTATTGTAAAGATATTTTTCAATAATCTTTTGGTCAGCGGGGTTATCCTCAATTACTAATATATGAAACATTTGGCTCTCTATTTCTATGTCGTAAGATAGTCATTCGTTGCTACTCTGGTCAAATATATTTAAACTAACTAAAGAGGTCTTCTAAAGAAAAAATTAGGCTCATTCATTAAATAGATATTAACCTCACTTAATGATATACTACATTTGAATAGAAATCACTTATCTATCATTTTTTTAATTAATGAATTAAAATATCATTGATTATTATAAATTGTTTATCATTTCTTTAGGTGTATGGCCGAACTAGTTCCTAAGTTATAGACCTCATTCTGTTGGGTAGGATATGGAAATTTATACCATCGGCCGATCACGCCATATGGGATTGGGAAATTAAGACGCAAACCTTTCTCTTCAGTGAAAAACTGGTTTATATTTTGAGATACATCCAAAAAAATTCAGGAGCTTGCTCCCAATAAACTTGAGAGACTGATTCATCCAAAAGACTTATCCTCCATGCAAAAAGCTCTGGATAGCTAACCAGCTCTTATGAATCCGAGCACTGCATGCTGACTCGTTCAGGTGAATGGATTTGAATTTTTGAAACAGGTAAAATAGTCGAAACCGATAGACTTCAACGAGCTGTAAGATTTACGGGTATCTGCTAAAACATCACAAAGCGGAAAGTTAAGACCGAGGAAGATTTAAAGGCTTTCAAATTGGAAGTCTTGGGGCTCTTGGCAAGAGGAATCGCTCACGATCTTAATAACATCCTTACGGCAATCAATCTAAACATTGAAAGTGTCATGAAGGATTACCTTACCCAGAAAGAACAGAAAGAAGTTCTCCAAGAAAGCCAAGAAACTTCCCTAAGAGCAAAAGAACAATCCAAAAGGCTGCTCGCTTTTTCGAAGGGCGGTAATTCGGATCCTTAGATTATCAATCTAGGACTAGTAGTAGTGGATGCGGTTGACTTCGCCTTACGCGACACCATGCTCAAAGCTGTTTAAAATTCAAGGTCACTTACCTTCTGTTCTCCTAGACGTTAGACAATTCCAGCAAGTCATTGATAACATAGCTATTAATGCCTGAGAGGCCAGTCCAGAGGGGAGTAAATTCATCGTCCAGATAGATAAAGTCCTCTTAAAGCATCATCAAGTTTCTCATTTAGTTAAGGGGGAATACCTCAAGCTTAGCTTTACCGATGAGGGCAGTGGCCTATTCACACGGACACTATGCAAAATCTTTGACCCTTACTACACAACGAAATCTTACGGCAACGGTATTGGTCTAGCCACTTGTTATGCTGTGATTAATAAGCATAATGGTTGTATTCAGGTTGAGTCTCAAATTGGTAAGGGTTCCACTTTCACGGTTTATCTACCTACCACGGAGCTATCACCCATCATTCCTGAGGCTAATGCCCCTGATTTAGAATCAAGACCCGCCAAAATACTTCTCATTGACGACGAAAAGGCCATTCCTGTCGGTTTGGAACACACCTTAGGAAAAGAAGATTATATCATCCACTCAACAGATAGCGGCCATGACGGGATAGATGCGGTTTTTCTGTGACATTAATCCTATCTAAATGATAAACGTCAAAAGTGATGGGACACAGGCTATTTAGCTTTCCTATCAGGATGCTCTGGTTTTCAAGGGAGCCATAGTAAAAAAACTTGATGTAACACGCGCCCATAAACAATTAGATAAATAGACTAGCCCCCCAACAACTGACGGTTACTCCTTTTTCTGCAAGGTTCCAAGAACAATGGATTTTTTCACATTATAAAATTAAAGATCTGCTCATTCGGGACGATTCTTAAGGTCCATTATATCAATCTACTATTAAACGATTATGCCTTTAAATACCAATCTAGATGCGGCCAAAGGGTTCCTTTCTTTAGGTATGCTTGATGAAGCTCTCACTCAACTTGAGGAACTACCCAGTCGTCATAAAGATGACTCTGCTGTCTCCTGTCTAAATATCGAAATTCACCTCAGAAAGGAGTCCCATGAGATAGCCTTTACTCTATTGGATGAATTTAGGAATAAATACGGTGAAAATGAAATGTGGCATCTCTTTAAAGCACGTTTACATGCAAAGCGAGGTGAAAAGGAGATTGCCAAAGATCATGTGAGACTTGTTTCAGAAATGACTGCGGAGTGCTATAATCAAATCATTGAATGCCAAGAACTCAAGTCTATATGGCAACCATAAAGTCATTTAGCAAGTTAAGCATTTTCGCCTCATAGCCTTTACGGGAGAAAACTTTCCTATTGCCATCTACCAGATCTCTTTGCCATATTGTCCCATATGCATTTATTCTTTAAGTATTTGCTTGTAGTTATTGTTATCACTTGCCTTCAGACAAAGAGTTATGCCACCAAGCCTTACCGAAGCAAGCTCATTGCCGAAGTTCATAAACTTCATGATCAATCTCAGCAGGGTGATAAAGATGCCACTAAACTGCTGGTAGGAAAACTTGAGCAACTGACCCAAAAAGATCCTAAGCACCATTTAATGCAAGCGTACCTAGGCAGCGCCTACACCCTAGCTAGCCGCGACGCCTTCCCCGGGCCTAATAAAATCAATTTGCTAAAAAAAGGATTAAAGAAGATGGACCAAGCCGTTGAGGCAGTTCCTAAAGATGTGTTTGTTCGTTTTATACGAGCTGTCAACAACTATCACTTGCCTACCTTTATTAATAGGCGAGATAATGCACGCGCTGATTTTGAGGTATTGCTCGAAACAATTCGTTCGAAACCCAAAGCCTATACCGCTGATATTCGCCAAGCTATCCATTACTATGCCGGCTTATCATACAAGCAACTCAAAAGAGAAGAAGATGCCAAAGAATCATGGGTAGAAGGTGTTCATATTCTAGCAACATCCGACCTTGCTAAGAAAATGAACGCTCAACTCTCAAAGCTGTAATGCCTTGAAGAAACATTTAGCTCTATCAGCCCCCCAACCTACTCTTCCCGGCCGTACTCTTATTTCCTCACGCCGCATTCAAAAACGGATTAAAGAGCTGGCAGAGGAAATCCAAAAGCATTATCGTAGAAAACCACTGACACTCATTGCACTCCTCCATGGCAGCATTTTTTTCCTAACTGACTTAGTCCGTTATTTGCCCTATCATGTGCAAATTGAGTGCTGGAATATCTCTAGTTACGAGAACAAAAGGTCAACCGGAATCGTCAAAGGCTTAGAATACCACAAAAGTGATTACAGCAAACGCCATGTATTATTAATTGACGACATCCTGGACACAGGTCTTACCCTATTTAAAACTATCTCACACCTCAATGGCCTGGGTGCTAAAGATGTGAAGTCTTGTGTTCTCTTGGTCAAAAAAATTGAACGTCCGTACCCAGTCATGCCAACTTGGTGGGGTTTTGAAATTCCCAATCAATTTGTCGTAGGCTACGGACTAGACCTGAACGACAAATACCGCCCACTCCCCATGATTCGAACGATAGATTAAAAGATAACTAATAAGTGAGAGATAGAGGACAGCTCTGCTTCATTTGCAACGCAGTATTTCCTATCTGCTTTATTATAAGACTTAATAACTTCTTTTAGTAAGGGCCGACAATGAAGATACGGCCTTGAGGGTCTTTCATCTTCTTCCCGGGAGCAGCCCCACGAACATTTAGCTTCGTGCCATCATAAGGATTGATAACCACGCCAGGATTATTAGGATCACGTTGTGCTTCAGGATAGGCAATGTTTCCTTCATTAGCAGCATTAGCTCCTGCACCTATGAGGGCTCCGCCAGCAGCACCAGCTAATGCACCGATAGCAGCACCTTCTCCACCCCCAACAAGAGCACCAATTCCAGCACCAGTTCCTGCACCCACGGCAGATGAACCAACAACAGTGCCAGTGCCGGGCGAGGTTGAGTTACAAGAAGAGAAAACGGCTAGAATAGCCACCAAAGAAAGCGGAGTAATTTGTTTCAACATACTAAGAACCTTATTCTTTACATCTTTAGACAATAGTCTAGCAAAAACGGTTCAATATTCTTTTCAGAATTTATGAGACAAGCATCAAGCCAATCACCTGTTAAGTGAATAAAGACTAAAAGTATCCAAATAGAATAGATCCCACCAGCACGAGAAGAATCAATCCTAGGATTTAAAAGCCCCTCGCCTATGCCAGAGCTTTGACAAGTGTTTTATATTGAACCTAGTATCAACCATAAGTGAGATTACGTTACACATTACCGGCATTCTGCCTGTTATCGCTTATCATTGCTATCATTGGAATCCAAGTCATTCTTCAGAAAATATCAGATATCCCAACCGATGCTCTTACGGCAACACAGCAAAAGACCCAAGAACTTCTCTCCAAAACATCCGAGTTATTTGAAGAGATACTGCAAGTGCAGCCTAAGATCATCATGAACCAAGAAGTCATTCAAAAACAATCTGCACCCATTACTGAACTGGCCATGATCGAACAAGAATTTACCTTTACTTACGAATGGAAGCATCGCTGGCTGACCAGCACAAAAAAAATGAAACTTACTTCATCATTTAGAGCAAAGGCAGGCTTTGACCTACAAGAATCCTTCCAATTGCTTTATGACCAAGAATCACAATCCGTCACTGCCTCATTACCTGCAGCCAAGCTTTTGAGCATCGAGCAAATTGGCATGATCGATAGCCATAATGAGCATGGCTGGATTAACCGCATTCAAGAATCGGAAAGAGAGGAGGTTCTCAATCTTTTTTTACAAGCTGCACGCATGCACGCCAATCAAACCGATCTAGCTTGGCAAGCCGAAGAACAAATCACACAACAACTTAAAGAACTTGCCCAACAGCAAAACATTCCCATCTCTCTTAACTTTGGCCATATTGAAGGCAATCTCCCCAGCACTAAATTTTAGATGAGAGCCCTTGATGCGAAATTCATTGTTATAGATTTTGAAACCACTGGTACTGTTCAGAATCTGCCATCCGAACCTTGGCAAATAGGCTATGTGTGCGTGGAAGATGGTAGCATTGATCCGCAAAAGTCCTTTATGAGCCACCTAAAAATAGGTAATAGACCTTTTCACCCGCGTGCTCCTGGTAATTACCACCAGCTACGTGACCAACTAGAGATGTCCCCTACTCTTACCTCTTTATGGCCTCAACTCTCTCCCACCTTAGGAAATCTTCCACTTGCTGCCCACAATATCTCAGTTGAACGGAATATTCTTACCCAATACATACCACTGCATCAACTAGGCCCTTGGATTGATACCCTGCAACTTGCACGAAAAGCTTTACCCAACCTAAAATCTTATGCCCTAGAAGATTTGTCCCAGGCATTAGAGCTGACTTCAGATTTAAAAAAACTCTGCCCGGAACTTGCTCCCCATGATGCCCTCTATGATGCCTCCGCCTCCGCATTACTCCTTCTTTTCATTCTCAAGCAAGATGGTTGGCAAGACTGTTCTCTAGAATACTTATCCCAGCTATCTACACGTAATTCATCAAATGGCTAGTGCATACAAAAAGCAGTGTTGAAGACAGATGATATCATAGAAGTTGAGCAAGATGCCTAAAAGCTTAGAGCATTTTTTAATTCATTTTAAAAATCCATTTGTCCTACCCCAGTTCAAACGGGGTATCCGGAAGATTGAATTATTCATAGAGTTTTCTATCGGATTGATCCCCCTGATATCAACACGGATCCAAGCACCAAGTCATTACACAGATCTCAAGAGGCTTTCAGCGGTGAAACAAGAGCGTAATAGGTTAGATTAGGCCGGTTGCCTATTCACGAGAAAATGCAAAAAGTTACAAGAAAAGAGAGTCGACTAAGTTATATCAGTGGATGATCTCTCTAGGAGACTCTATGTTTCCTGGGCCCAAGATCTTAGCTCGATCTTTATCTCTGTGGCATGATGGTAGCTAAACTTGGAATCGCTCCGAGTTACAGCGTCACACTTCCTGGACTCCAATTATTGGTTCATCACATCACGAAAAAAATCATTTCCCACAAATAAATAAAATAGTTGACTCCAATAGTTGTTGCTTATCGGGTCCAGTTGTCAGCATTTTTTTATGGGTTTGGTAGAGTTTTTCTACAGCAGCAAACCATTTTTTTGAAGGCTGATGACGCGCTTGTTGCGTGATACGTTGCAATCGGAAGGGGTTTGGCTTAGCTCCTTTCTTAGTCGTTGGCAAAAGATCTTCACCTTCTGGAGTAATCACAACATTCGTATAGCGCCCATTTTGTTCAAGGCGCAATTTACCTGTCTCAAACAAATGCATGCACAAGGCAGCTAGCCTGATGTGCCGGCTGAGTAGAATTAAAACACCCACCTCACTCTCACCCTGGCGCATCAGTTGTTTGAGAATCAATAAGGCCTCAGTAGAATTGCCCAACGTGACGGCATCGCACAAATCCCAAATCAGTAACTCTCGATTGCCAGAAACAATATGACGCAAATCACTCTCTGTAATCCTTGAGTCTGGATGAGCATACAGAGCAAGCTTTTCTATTTCCATTTGTAAAGCCCGCTTATCATTGCCCAAGAGCTCCACCAAACGCTCCGCAACCTCATGGGGAGCCTGCAAGCCTTCTCGCTCCAACATCTTGAGCACTTCTTTTACCCAGACAGCTTCACTTCGAGGATTATTAATATCAGGACGATCTAATAATTCGATAAGACCAAGCTTCTGAAACTTTTTGTAAAACGCTTTTCTCTTATCAATACCGATAGCTGTAATCACTAGCCTTGCTTCATGGGGAGCTGTATCCTTGGCAACTTCTAAGAGCTTTTCGAGACGCTTTTTAACTTCCTCACTCCTAGAGGTCACGGTATCTGCCACAAAATTACAATGCCTCAAATGAACCAACTTACTGCCACCTAAAAAGGAAAGGGTCAACATGGACTCAATAGCCTGCTCAAGTTTTCGACAAGCGTCGTCTACATTCTCAGCGTCTCCCGCTACAACCTCTAAATTCATCTCATCCTCAGGTTTCAAAGCCTCCACCAAAACTTTACCCCTCTCCTTGATGGCAAATTCATCATCCCCAGACACTAATATATGTTTCGCTTTCAGCTTGCTCTCGCTCATGAATGTAATGCTATGGTACACCCCTATGGAACACTTATGGGCCCCTTGGCGCAATCAATATGTTGAAGGAAAGAAAGTCCGCTCCGAGCATCTCTTTTATGAAATTGGGCAATCTACGGAAGATGAAAAGCATCATGTCATCTACCGTTCCAAGAGCTGCTATGCACTGCTTAACAAGTACCCCTATAATTCTGGCCACTTGATGGTAATCCCTTACCAGGAGATTAGCTGCTTGCAAGAGCTTTCAGAATCTGAACTTTTAGACCTATGGGCCACGGTCAACGAAATGACTCAACTGCTCAAGGATGCTTATCAGCCTCACGGTTTCAACGTTGGCATCAATATGGGACTCGGATCTGGAGCTGGATTCCCCCAGCATTTACACGTCCATGTTGTCCCTAGATGGAAAGACGATGCTAATTTTCTCACCACGACAGCAGAAACCCGCGTGCACCCGCACGATCTAGACGTCGTCTACAAAACTCTCAAAAAGGCTTTACAAAAGGAAATCTGATCCGCACGCTGCTTCGCCCAATGAAGCCACATCTTAAAAAAAAGATACGCATAGGCCTACCCAAAGGTAGTCTCCAGGACAGCACCTTAAAGCTTTTCCAAAAGGCTGGCTACCGCATTGTTCTCTCTAGCAGATCTTACAAACCGAATATCGACGACCCGGATCTCGAAATTAGACTCCTTAGAGCACAAGAAATTGCAAGATACGTGGAACAAGGCTTTTTAGATATTGGTCTCACAGGTAAAGACTGGGTTCATGAGACTAATTCTAAGGTCGAAGTGCTATGCGATCTTCCTTTTAGTAAAGCGACCAGTGCTCCTGCTCGCTGGGTTCTGGTGGTCCCGGAGCAATCAAAAATCAAGAAGCCCACTGATTTACAAGGCAAACGAATTGCTACAGAAGCTGTTCATATGACTAAAAGTTACCTGCGTAAGCATAAAATCAAAGCCGCAGTAGAGTTTTCATGGGGCGCCACCGAAGTTAAAGTCCCCGAGTTGGTCGATGCCATAGTCGATATCACTGAGACGGGTTCCTCACTACGGGCCAACAAATTAAGAATCGTTGACACACTCATTGAATCTTACCCTCAGCTCATCGCCAACAAACAAATTATCCAGAAGCCAGCGGTGAAGAAGAAGATAGATACCATGATTCTACTCCTAAAAGGAGCCATGGAAGCCCGTAACAAAGTGGGCCTAAAAATGAATCTCCCTGAAAAACAATTAAAAGATATACTTAAAAAGCTTCCGGCCCTACGTAATCCGACAGTAGCCCATTTAGCTGACTCTAGCTGGGTTGCTATTGAAACTGTCATTGATGAGCACGTTGTCCGTGAGATTATACCCCAGCTCAAAGAACACGGAGCGGAGGGAATTATCGAATATCCATTAAATAAGGTTGTCTATTAAGAAAAAATCGCTTTAATAAAGCGCTCTCATTATGGGATCAATTAAAAAGAAACGTAAAACAAAGATTGCAAAGCATAAACGCAAAAAACGCATGAAGGCAAATCGCCACAAGAAGCGTTTGCGTTACAAGTCTTAATCCAGTAAATTTAAGGGGTGGTTCAATATATCATTACCCTATTAATTGCTTCAGGGGCATCTGTTCTCACTGCGGCTGTTGATGGTAATGCGGGACAAACCTCTGATAGCATCATTGGGTCAGGACAAGTTCAGACTTCCGAGCAATTACACAAAAGCACGTCGAAGGCACCTTCTAGACGCACCTCAGAGGAACGTCGAGACCTTGCTGAAGCCCTTGCTAATTTTGCTATGGGTCGGCAAGCCGAGGAAAGGGGAAAATTTGCTGACGCACTCAAATACTATGAGCAAGCTGCCGTTTTAGATAAGGAATTTGACCAAATCCCTATCCGTCAAGCGCTCGTACATTTACGTAAACAAAACATCCAAAAAGCCGTCACGCTTCTTCAAGAGCATCTAGAAATCTCTCCAAACTCACCAGATTTCCACTCTCTTCTCGCTTATTGTTATACACTTAAAGGTGACTTCACTCAGGCGATGTCTCATGCTAGAGACGCACTAGCAGGTGATCCCTCACTTATCGCAAATTACCCCATCATCGTCGAAGGGCTTACCCTTCAAGGTAAAAATGAGGAAATTGGTGACCTCCTTCAGCAAGCTAAAGATACCGAGTCAGATGATGCTGGCCTTTATCTTCGTTTGGGTCAAATGTGGCTAAAAATACTGAGCAACTCGAACAGAAACATCACCAAAACAGAGCACTATCAAAAGGTCTTACCCCTATTTAATAAGGCGCTTGAAATCAATCCCGATCACTCTGACTTGCTGGTTAATGTTGCAGAAATTTCTTTTCGTGCTGGAGAATACGACCGCGCTATTGAGCTGTATGAAAAGATATTATCTCAAAAAGAAAATTCACCCAACGTTCTCGAACACCTTGCCATTGCATTCCTCGCAACTGACAACCAGCAGCGTGCCATTGAGGTGCTTGAGAAAATCTTAGAGATAAAACCTCAGCATACGGTGCTCTACCCTATGTTGGCCGAACTCCACCTAAAGCAAAATAACTTAGAAAAAGCTGAGGATTACTATCATCTATGCACGTTGATGAACGACCCGGACCCGCGATTTTATGTGCAGCTTTTACAGATTCAGCTAGATCGCAAAGATTATGAAAAAACGCTCGAAACAGTCCTTAAGGCTGAAAAGCTTTTCCCGAACATTACCAACTTCAAGCTTATAAGAGCGCAGGTAATTATCTTACAAAAAAACTACATTAAAGCTGAAGAATTACTCAGTGAAATAGAAAATGAAGCCTTGAGTCGCAACCCTAAGTTACTGACACAAGGTTTTTACCTGGAATATGCCTCTATTGCAGAGAAGAATAAAAACTACCGCACTGCTGAACGGCTATTGCGTAAACTTATCGACCTAAACCCTGATGATCATCAAGCACTCAACTTTTTGGGTTATATGTGGGCCGAGCTCGGCATCAACCTCGCCGAGGCCGAGGCTATGATTGTTAAGGCGCTTAGCTTTCAGCCTAATAATCCAGCTTACCTCGATAGCCTGGGCTGGGTTTATTATAAGATGGAAGAATATGACGAAGCTATTGCTTATCTAAAAAAATCCATCAAATATATGGAACCCAATGTCGACCCCGTCATTTACGATCACTTGGGAGATGCTTATGAAAGGACGGGCCAAATTCACCTGGCAATTGAAACTTGGCAAAAAGCCCTCCCCCAAGCTTCGGACCTCAAAGAAGCTCTAAGCTCCAAGATAGAAAGAGTCTCCAAGGCTTTATCCCAGCAAGTAAGAAGTGACGCTGAGCCTTCAAAAAGTCAGTAAAACATCGATCAATAGACTCGGGGGATACTCTAAAGAGCTTTTTTTCTCCATTCTGTCGCGTGCATTTTCTTATAAATTAGCAACTGTGTTTCGTACGAGCTGTCCATTATCTGAGTTCATCAGTAAAAGCCTCTAGTTGAGACCTGAAATTAGCCTCATAATACCTGGATCAGGACTGATATCGGAGAATCAATCCCGTGAAAAAAACTATGAATACTTGGATCTCCGGGAGACCTCGATTGAACTGGATTATGATAAATAAGGGATATTTAAATTTGATTCAAAAATACTCTAAATCGCGATAACCTTTGTGTAATGACCCCTTTAGGCTTACCCGATGAACTCATTAAACGCATGCATGCTCAAGGCATTTTCGAGGATGATCTTGAGGAGGTTTTTGCACGCTCCTCAGGACCTGGAGGTCAGAACGTTAACAAGGTCTCTACATCGGTCACTTTAAAACATCTTCCCACAAGTGTGGTGATTCGGGTGCAAACTTCTCGCTCACAAAGTACGAATCGGCGCCTTGCTCGCGAGCGCTTAGTCACGTTTTTCGAGAAAAAGAGGGAGAAAGGCAAGCTCAATCGTCAAGCCCAACAGCGCCGCAAGCGTATTGCCAAAGCAAAAAGACCAAAAAACGTTCAGGAACAAATTCTCAAGCAAAAGAAGCGACGCTCCATCATCAAGCGCCTCAGAAAAGTTACAACTAACGATTGGTAAAAACCAAAATGATGCAATAAAAGTTGAACGAGATGCGTAAGAGCTTAAGCCACCGTGAAAAGTGCTGCGTTCTTGGATGCTCCCGTTTAAACAAAGTAGGACAAAACCAAAAGGAGTTTGGAGTTTTTACTTTTAGTCAGACAATGCCTCCGAGATAAAAGCACCCGATATTGTTCCAGGACCTCCAGAACCGGTAAAAATAGTGGCTCCATCATCAAAACTAACATTAAATAATGTTAACCCTCCAGGGAGGACAGCAAATGAGCTATATTGTCCTGTCTCTGTAGTAAATGTGCCAGAGGATGAAACTGGGAAGACAACATTTTCTAACACGATACTTCTCGCTGTAATGTTAGTAACGAGGCCTGCCCCAAGAAATTGTGAATTTTTGATAGCTATATCAGATACTGCATCAAAGTTAAACTCAGGTGCCATGAAAGTGGTGCCATCGAAGCTCATAGTGCTCACAGAGGCAAATTGCACATCCCCTGCGTGTTCAAACTTAACAGCAGTCGAATGGATCTCACCGACAGCGCCGAACACAAGCTCACCTTGATACCCTTCTGTTGTTCCAAAAGAATTGAAAATAATATCACCTGAGGCGGCAAAAGCGATAGCTGTCTGTTCACTGAAAGGAGAAAGATCTAGGCCCTGAGTCTCGAAGGTAATGTGATTCCCAATAACATGCTGTCCCATTACATCAATAACGGAGGTATCGATATCGATATCCGGATTATCTGCTATTTGCGCGTCTATAAAATTCTTTACCGCTTCCGCATCTTGTAAAAAGCTTTCATCAATCATGGTCCCAGAAATAAGTATATTTCTTGCCAGTGGGTTACCAAACAAGCCTTGCTCAAATCCGGTCTGATTCGATTGATTGAGCACCAGGAGCTCAAAGGAAGCATCCGACTTGGCATCCCCTATCTCAACATCTCCCGTCTCTGCTTTCCCATCCGTAATGTCTTGTTGCTGTTGTCCAGCTGCTTCTTCAATTTTGTTCATCGAGCTGATATCATTGGAAAAGCCATTGAGTAATTGGGAGCCCTGGATATTACGTGATAGGTCAAATTCGATAATTGGACCAAGCCTTTTTCTCCCAGGTATCACAAAGGTCATATTGCCTGCTCTTAGAGTTTTCGCTAAGCCCCCAGGTAGTTTTACTTTTGCCTTGCCCTCTAAGACTAGAAGCTTAAAGCCTCCATTAGAAGTAGTGCCAACTCCAATAGTTGTTCCCAAGATAGATGCGGTAACGCCAGCAGTCTGAATAGTCCCGCCTCCACGTCCCTTTGGTGTATGTAAAATAACCGAACCTTGTTTTAAATTTATAGTCCTTCTATCCTGGGAGAAAGACATTTTGGTATTAGATCCGATACGCGTTACCGTTTCATCAGTAAATTTTAATTCTGCTCGGGATTTAACACCTGTAGATACCAAATCCGGAGCCTTCAAAAGATCCTGTTCCTTAGCCTTACTCTTTTGAGTCAGAGTTGTGCTATCCACGACTCGAACATCATTTAAAACATGGGTAAAGATAGCTTCATCAAACTTGCCTTTGGCAGCATGAACTTGATTCACCAATGTGAGTACTAAGAAGCAACCATGAAAAACAATACGGATCTTTGGTTTAATCAACATCTTCATTAAAATTACCTCATCAAGCATTAAAACCTAAAATTCAAAGATAAACCGCCTCCTCCATCCCACTTTTCATATTCTAAAGATGTCGTTCTATTAGAGTTCTGTCTCGTGTAGGTGAAGAAGGCTCTTACATTAGACCAGTCATTAAAGAAGTAGGTCACACTTGTTCCAGCCAAGTGAACTTGTTCCTCGAGATCTCCGTTTAACCCTGCCATAAAATCTTTCAATTCAAAATTATAGAAAGGCTGAACAAACAATTTTTCAAAGAAAACCTGAGTATAAACGATAGAAAACGTGTGTGTCATGCGATCGTTTCTATCTCGTTGACCTAGGCCGGGCAGTATTTCACCCACATCAGTAAAATGGTAAGAAGAGTGATAGCCTAAGCTGACGGCTTTATCCTCCGCTAGTGGAAATAACCTCTCCACACCCCAATGTGGTTTGTATTCGCGATAAAGCTCTTGGTAGTTGGGTTCTTCGTGCCCTACTAAACGGTTCCAATCAAAACCAGCTGTGACCACCCATAGATCATCTATGACAAATCGACATTCAGCAAAAGTCGTTTGGGAATCGAAATCCAATCGATTCAGATGATCATCACCCTGCAATAGACCATAGTTGTACCACTGGTAACGAAATCCTACCGATGGATATAAAGCCACTCCTTCAAAAATCTCATAGGGATCAGGAGCAATTGCCAGCTGCAAGGTGTTTACCCAAACAGCAGTGTCTTGATGGTTAGCATCAAACGAGTTCTTGGCTAAATTTACATTTGAGCTATAGAAATATTGAGTGTCTACATAGGCATCAAACCACTTCCTTCTGGGGATCCTGCGAACGATAAATTGGGGACCGAGGTCTTCACGCTCACTGGCAAATAACTCAGGCACATCTATCGTTTCTGGTGTAGTGGAATTAAAATAATCGCTCGATTTAATTCTTTTTTGAAGACCTTCAAGCCGTTCTATTGTTTCAAAGTCCTCAATCGCCCTCTGTTGAGCTACAACTATTGTTATAGAGGAAAGTACCAAGCCCAAACATAATATTGAAAGTCTACCTAATACTTGCATAAAACTCCTCTAAGTACCTTAAAACACTAGAAATTGTAATTAAACGATGGAATGTCAAACTAAAAAAAAACACACGATTATTTTTAACCCAGGTTACAATAATCGAAGGAAATGGTAAGAGGTTCAGGTCTCTATGATATCAAACTGTATTTAACAGGTGTGATGCCTCGGTTATTGGTATCTCAACAGTGAAGCAATAAATAATCTTTGTTGCCTTAGGGACAGAGCTCAACCGATGGTCGGCCTAAGTAGTAGCCCTGAGTGTAGTCGATACCCAAGTGCTGCAAGATGCCGAGAGTCTCTTTATCCTCTACAAACTCCGCAATACTTACGGCTCCTAATTCATGAGCAATATCATTGATTGCTCTGACGAAAACCCGACTTGTTTGGTTCTGAGACAGGTTACGAATAAAGCTTCCATCTATTTTTAAAACATCTACAGGTAAGTTTCTTAAGTGAGATAGCGAAGAAAAACCTACTCCAAAATCATCTATAGCAAATCGAAAGCCTTTCGCTCTTAGGCCATTCATCAGCGACTTTGTAACTCTTAGGTTTGAAATCATTTCGGACTCTGTAATTTCAAAAACTAGTCTCTCTGCATCAATCTTATACTGTTTGAGTAAACCCTCTATATAATTGACAATCTTGGATTCGCCTATCGATTCTCCGGAAAGATTAATGGACAATCTTAATTGAGGATTTTCAGCAAGGTGTGGGAAAGATTTACCAATAACATAATGATCAATATCTTTAAGGAGTTTAGCTCTCTTGGCCGGAGGAAAAAATTGATGAGGATAAAGCAAATCTCCATCATCACCGGGCAACCTCAATAATACCTCGTGGAAAATAACTTCTTTGCTAGAGGTGCGGCATATAGGCTGAAACCACAAAGCAAAAAGATCTTCTTTTAAGCTCTGTTGAATTTTCTTGGACCAATCCGTATCCTTTGTCCTTGAAACATTTTGAGAAATTTGCTCATCATAGATTTCCACACAATGCCGGCCATTAGACTTAGCCACGTAACAAGCCGCATCCGCCTGATTAATGAGATCCTCTGCATTGACATTCGGCTTCACTCGAGTAATACCAAGGGATGCACTAACATGCATGCATTTCCCTTCATGCTCTATATCCAAATCATCTAACATTTGGTTGATACGTTCAGAAATATCTCGGGCAAAATCTAAGTCTACATCATTGAGAATAATGACAAATTCATCTCCACCGCAGCGAAAGATTTTGTCTCTATCTCTGACTGCACCCCGTAATATTTCAGCAACCTGCACCAAAACTTTATCGCCCGAATGATGCCCCCCCATGGTGTCATTGATAATTTTGAAATTATCTAAATCAACATAGACCAGTGCAGCATTTTTACCGCACTGAGCATTCAAGATGGAGTTCTCTAGAGCAGCATTTAGGGAACTCCTATTTAGCAGTCTTGTTAAGGTATCTAGTTCCGCTTCCGTTGCTTTTTCTTGCTCGGATTGATAGCGCTCCGTGATGTCCGTGCCTGTAAAAATAAAGTTATAGTCTCTACCATAGCCCTTTTCAATTCGAGTAATCTTCCAAGATACATAACGTCTTTGGCCCTGTAGATCTGGAAGAAGAAAACTGTCAAAGCAAACAACATCTTTTGAATCAGTTACAAGTTCCCTAAGCTCGAGAGTCAGTTTTTTGATCTCTTCTCTGCTGACTTCCATAATGTCTTCCAAACTGGATCCATTTAGCTGCTCAAAGGAGCGACTAAGAATTTTTTGACATGTCCGGTTAGATTCACAGATGGAAAAATCTGCGTCCAGAATCATAATCATAGCACTAGAAGCCTCTAAAATAGCTCTGACTTTAGATACAGTGTTTTCTATTTGAACGCTCTTTTGCTCATAGGCTTTAAGCATTTGATGACGTTCCAGACTATGTAGAATAGTCCGCTTAAGACCAAAACTATCAATCTTGCCTTTCGGTAAATAATCTTGCGCACCTAGGTTGACTGCTTTCAAAGCGAGCTCTTCATCATTTAGCCCACTGAGCACAATAATTGGTATCTTTTGGTGAGTAACTGCCAGCAGCCTCTCCAATGTCTCCAAGCCCGAGCTATCCGTTATATGCAAATCCGTTAGTATGATATCTATCTGCAAGCTGTTCAAAATTGCTTTAGCACTAGATAAGGTTTCCGTTGAATGAAAATTAGCAGCTCCCCCTTTCGCGTATAAACGTCTTTTAATAAAATACGCATCGTCCTGATTGTCTTCAATAAGTAGCAAGTTTAAAGATTGGTAATTTTGCCGGTCACTTATACTTACTCCCTTTGCACGTGAGACGAGAGGACCTGAGCCGTTGCTCGAGGGCGAAGCATGCGATATTGAATGGGCCTTCATAGCGAATCATAGTGTGAATGATTTCACCTCACACCTTTTTACATCGTCATTCCCTTGATTCGCTTTAACCCGGATTATGCAGTTGAGACTTAAAGATCTAGGAAAGATCTTTGACTCTTATTGCATCATAGACCATTAGCTTCAGATGTATTGCTATTCTCATAATAAAGATTCTATAGATCTCATTCATTTTAGTCAGTATAAAATCTAAAGACAACAAGCTACTCTATTACTTACGCTTGGAGTATTTTTTTAGAAATATAACTTGCTAACTGACCTGATGAACTAAGGCTCTCTCAAGCAAATTTTTTTGATGTATCGTAATCACGAAAGAGAACAAGCAACTCTTTTGCTACAGATAGATTTTTATAAATGGATTCTTGGGTAAAGCCCGTTTGCAAAAAAGTTGAATACCCTTCCACCTGTTTTAAATCGTAATCCCTGAGATCATGAAACGCCATAGACCAATCTTCGAATTCACGCGCTTCGATCGGTTCAAAAAGGTATAAAGAAACCAAAGTATGTCTCGTATCTTTCTTGATTTTGTTCTCATACAAACTTTTTATTGTTTCCTTAGAACCTTCGAGGACCTGCATAAAAAGTTGCTCATTATAAATAAGCATGCCAGTAATCCCGCTCTGGATGTTGTTTTCTCGGCTATGATTTAAGAGGCTGAGCAAATCCTCTTTAGACATTTGGTATCTTGCTACACTGCTATATAATAATGAATGCATATTTTACTTGTGTATTTGCAGACTATGCTAACGGACTCACAGACACTATAGCAAGTCTAATATCAATACTAAGACGCATGACTTAGAGTATTATTCCAGGAAAAAGTGAATAGATATCGTTAACCTACTACTTTAGACAAGAGCACATTCTGTTTCAATTTCTTGAAAGACACGCAACACCTCATCTACGCTTTGGTAACGCTTGTCACAGTCATGCTCTAACATGCCGTCTAACCAGTAGGATACCTGTTCAGGAACCTCTCGATTGTAAGTGCGAACATTTTCATAATCGCCTTTGAGGTGCGCCCTAAGCATATCATCAACGGTTTTAAGGTTGTAGGCAGGACGACCAGCTAATAAATGATAGAAAACCTGTCCCAATGAATAGATATCACTGCGCATATCGATGGGATCACCGACTATAATTTCAGGAGACAAATAATGAATACTTGCCATCACACATTCACTGTCATCTCCATAATCATCTTGATCCCTCACTTTAGCCAACCCAAAGTCTAAAATACGAATCTCTAGGTCATTAGGGCTTCCTTCAAGGGGTCTCACCATAATATTGGAAGGCTTAATGTCATTGTGTAGGATATTATTATCGTGGGCCGCCTTGAGGCCTAAAAGCACTTCTTTGGCTAATTTCCAAAAGGTACTCAGTGACAGAGCTCCTGACTCATCCAGAATCTGCTCAAGATTTTGCCCCTCAAAGAGCTCCATGACCAGGAAGGCTCCTTGCGCATTTTGGCCACAATCATAGACCGACATAATGTTATGATGACAGATACTAGCTGTGAGCATTGCTTCAGAAAGTGCTTCATCCCAACCATTCCCTATCCCGTCTCCCATCAGTGCGGTATTGAGGATTTTAATAGCAACAGGACGCTGTAATAAGCGATCCTTCCCCTTGTAAACAGAACCAAGTCCGCCTGAACCAACCAGTTCTCCAGGTTCGTAACGTCCATTGATCGTATCCTTGAGTTCATGAACTTGTTTCGCTAACTCAATCTGATAACCCAAGGTTCTTTGAGCTGCGCGTAGCCTTGCATGTAATTCGGCCCGTAATACAGGCTTAGTTAAGTAGTCGTCTGCCCCAGAGTCCAAACCATGCACAACATCCTCTACGGAATCATTTGCACTTAACATGATGACATATACTTGGCTTCGCTCTTCTAAGGCATCTAACCTCTTACAAATTTCTAACCCACTCAAGCCAGGCATAATCCAATCTAAAAAGAGAATTCTGGGTCCCTCCATTTTGGAACAAGCCTCCCACAACGAATTACCATCGGCGAATGCGCTTACCTCATTGCCTGTAGACTTCAGTGTCGAAGCAATAACCATTCGAGTGACAGAGTCGTCTTCAGCTACAAGAATTTTCACAATTTTAAATTCGGCTCAATGTAAGGACAATTTACTGTATTATGGATTAATCCCTTTCTTTTATTACCGATAGGGTAAGTGGGTAGGTTTGTTTTTAATGACGTCTATGTTATACCGGAGGTCCGCTATCTTGTTTGTAGCTATGTGCTCTTTGCTTAGTCTAAGGGCTTCCATGCTATTTGCTGAAAGGCATGAACCCCAGCCTATTCCTCGCAAAATTCTTGTACTTTATGGAAAACCGGGAGGAGTAGATGCCGGAGGAAAAGGTTATTGGCCAGCAGATACTTGGACAGCCAGGCATCTACAAACTCCTGCTGAATATCTTGGTTACGAAGCAGAGTATTGGCACGCTTCTGATCAAGCTCCTCCTACTAAATTTGACTATAAGCAGTTTAAGGCAATCGTTATAGATCCAGATCTTGTCTTTTCAAATTCTTTGGAAGATGCTTATACCCAATGGCTTATCAGGCAAAAGAACGAGAGCCTGCAGGCCATTAAGCTGCTATTCTTTAGTAGAATTCCCTTTGTCGATCCAACGAATCGAAGCTATTTGTTTAAAGATTTAGGCATCACGAAAACCGGCAACTCCCTCACTTCATTATCAAAAGTCACAAAAGTAAATGACATAAACCAAGAGCTATTTCAATTCGAAGCCTCAGAACAGTTTCCTAAGCGGCTGCAAAAGGGGCTCTTTCATTTTCCTCTCATTCAAGCTCCGCCAACAGCTCATGTACACCTTTCCCTCATAGTCAAAAACAAGGCCTCCAATAAGGAAAGTATTTCGGACTCCGTTTTTGTAGCGCCTTGGGGCCTCATGGCACTCGATCCATGTGTCCTGATGCTAAGACCCGACTACACTTCTCTTTGGCTTATGGACCCCTTTCAACTGCTCCAAGATTGCCTTGGGCCATCTCATTTTCCTATCCCAGACACAACCACTTTCGCAGGTCTACGTATGTTTTGCAGCCATATTGATGGAGACGGGTTTAGCAATCGATCTGAAATAACCATTGGCAAATACGCCGCAGAAATTATACGTGATCGGATTTTAAAGAAATACCCTGTGCCTATATCGGTGTCGATTATCGAATCAGAAATACGAGGCATGATCCAAGGTCAGTTACCACGTGAAAAAGTGGAGTTACCAGAAGTTGCCAGATCCATTTTTCAACTCCCCAATATTCAAGTGGCCAGTCATACCTTTGCTCATCCCTATTACTGGATGGACCATGATAAGTCTAAATTATACCCAACTCGCTATGTCAACTTATCAGATCCTTACCCTGATCCCGATCCTGAAAAAAGGACAGGCATCGACTATGAGAGAGAAATCATTGGGTCAATCAATTACATCAATACTCAACTGGCTCCAGCGGATAAGAAATGCGAGATCCTCCTATGGTCTGGAAACTGTCGCCCAGGCCCACATGCTTTAAGTGTTATCCATTCTTTAGAACTGGCGCAAATGAATGGTGGAGACACCATTATATCCAGACGCCATCCTACGATTACGACCATAGCTCCACGCACAATGCAGTGGAACAATGAAATCCAAGTCTACACTCCCATTCAAAATGAGATGCTCTTTACCAACGGCTTCAAAGGCCCTTTTTATGGTGGGTTTGTAAATGTTCTGCAAACCTTTGAACTTACAGAGTTTCCAAGGCGCATCAAACCCGTCTGCATTTACTATCACTTCTTTTGTGGTGACAAACAGGAATCCGTTGTAGCACTAGAAAAACTCTATGACTGGGTCTGCAACGAACAACACCATAATCTGCATTCAGTCACCTCGGCTCAATACGCCCATCTTGCCACCGATGCTCGTAGGACCGCCATCCATCAATTAGGAAAGAATCACTTTCATATAAAAAATAAAGGGCGACTTCGAACCTTTCGCTTGCCTAATAACCTCTGGCCGGATCTCCATCTCAGCAAAGGAATCCTTGGTTTTAACGAAGTCAGGGATCAAATTTATATTTTTACAGATGACTCTGGGGATGTAGAACTCGTGCTCTCTCCATCACCTACCCTCCACCCCTATTTAATATCTTCAACAGGTTCTATTAATTTTAGTAATTTTAGTGAACATAATATCTCTTTCTCAACCAAAGATTTTCGTCCAGTAAAAGTTATATTTGGCGGTTTTAGGCCGAATATAACTTTGGGTATACGCGCGAATCAACGGGAGAGTACTGTCTCAACTGATGATCTGGGAAAAATAGAGTTAGATCTCGATTCAGAAGCTGATGTGATGATTTTCTTGAGTAGCGAAAATGAGTAATGAGATACAACACGATCATGAGCAGGAAGGTGGACGTCAGACATCTGTAGAACCTTTTATTTCCACCATTTCCGCAGCGAAAGACAAGAAAGCTATTCCCTACACCATAACTCTTCCACTGCTAGGAAGCGTGATTTTGTTCATTTCGCTATTGATCCCTAGCCAAGAGGAAATTATAGAAAGAATGTTAATGGATGAGGAATTTGACCGCCTCAAAGAAGTCATCGCTTCTATTCCTGAACAAACCAGACCCTCCAATTCCTTAATTTTCACTATTGCGGAACTTAGGATCGACCGCCGAGATGCTCAAAGCACGAACGACTCAAAACACCTAGCAGATAGTAGCTCGAAAAAGCTTTTAGAAAGAAATCTCAGAGCCTACCAGCAATTCGAATACCCTGAAGACTTCGCTATCGAATTAGGACAAACTCTTGGAGCAACCCCTTCGCTTAAAATATGTTCAAATTACTTTCCAAATATCTCACAAACCCTATCAAAGCAAGATTTCGCCATCTTTTCAGAAAATCTCAAAGAGCAATCTCAAGCATTAGGTAATCCAGTACCAAGGATTTTTCTCAAACGCCACCAAATAGAAGAAGGAGACCGCTCGACTAAAAACCTCAAAGAGCTTATTGGATTGTGGCGATCTCAGAACAAACCAGAAGAAGCGCTTGCAGATATTAATACTTTTCTCGACCGTGTTAGGCCTTATGAAGAGCACCTAGCCGAGCTGGGTTCTATTTATCACGAAAAACTCAAACTCTTGCGCGAAGTCAACCTATCAGGCCAAGCCTTTGAATTGCTGGCAAAGCACAGAGACCATTTTGAGCACCAACTAGGGATTAAAGAAACCTTTGATTTACTGGAAATAGTTGGCTTGCAGGCTGGAAGAGCCAAAGAGCTCCTACCTATCTACCTAGCTTGGACTCAACGCTTTCCTAAAGATCAAGCAACACTCCGAAAATATGCTGAGTTATCACTGGCCCTAGGCGAGGAAGAACAAGCTCTTTATGTATATCAGCGCCTTGTACAATTTGATTCTTCCAATCCAGTACACCGGCTCCAGCTTGCCCAAATTTTAGAGTGGAATGATCAGCCAAGCAAAGCATTTCATCACTATCGTATATTAGCACTCCAAGGAAATGAGCTTGCTTTAGACCGAATGATTGCCCTCAATCCAGGGCTCTTCCGTGACATGGACCTGATTGAGGCCATAGAGTACCAACTCGGGAAATCTCAGCTTAAAAACTCAGAGCAGCGCCAACCTCAACTAACCCTGACGCTTGCTAACCTGCTTGTCCAACAAGGTGCTTATCAAAAGGCTCAAGCAAGATACTTGGAATACCTTAACTCATCTGCACTCATCTCCAACACAGACCGGACCCATGTCCTTGTGCAAATTGCCGCTTTAGAAACCGAAATGAACCATTTTCCTGAGGCTATCGCCATATATCATAAGGTTCTCGGCGACAACCCAGATCATCATCTGGCCACTTTCCGCCTCGCTCAAATGGAAGTCCTTTTGGGCGATTACGAAAACGCCACGGCTCGCCTACGATTGCTATCTGAAAAGACAAAACACTCCGAAGTTATTAAGCAATATCTCACAATCTCAAAGTCACTCGGATATATCGATGATATCATCAGGGCAAATGAGCTTCTCTTAGCTGTTTCTTCAGCAGACGAACTAGATGCTGAAAACTATCAAACCCTGGCTTACTACTATCAACTTAGTGACCAGAGCGATGCAGCTCTACATACTATCAATCTTGCACAGCAAAAATACCCTAATGACCATGAACTGAAGTTGAATCTTGCACAAATGTTCTATGACCAAGGAGAGTTTGAGCAGTCCCTTGCTACCCTAGAACCAACCTTATCGGAAAACCCGTCTACCAAAGCACAAATTCTTTATCTCTACTTGTTATTGGCCACGGAACAGGACAGCAAAGCTTATAGTTATATCAAGGAATCTGATCCGACCTTCCTGGAGCAACAAGAACTAGCACCCACTCTTGCTTACATTTATCTGCGAGCCGGAAATCTACAAAAAGCACGGGAGCTTTACTTGATTCTCTATGAAAAGGATCCTACAAAAATCGAAATAGCAGAAAGCTTAGCGTACATTTATGATAAAATGTACGATCGTCAGGCAGCTGTTGATCTCATCAAAAGCTTTGATTTTGGGAATAACCCTCGGTTCCTAAGACTAGCAGCCCAGCTTTATTCTAAACTTAATTTTCACAAAAAAGCATTGCTCCACATGGAACAATACTGTCGTGTTGAAAGTAAACTTGACAGTGACTCTTGGAGATTGTTAGCCGAGCTTTTAGAGCAGTCTGGAAATAGCCAAAAAGCTAAACAGGCCTATGAAAGAGCTCTTTCGGAAACAGTAAAAGATCTAAAAAAATCTGATTCTCTTACAGATCATCATAATAGATTAAATCCAAAAAGTATGATTTAGATTTTTCCCAATGTGTCCAAAAATCATATAGTCTATTTTCAATTTTTTTTGACAAATCAAGAGCATCTTTTTGGAACCTACTGTCAAAAAATAATTAAAAGTAAAAAAATATTAATACCATTATTAGCATTTTACTTTTGGACTCTCCTACCTCTTTTCGCTGAGTTTGAGCCCTTTTCTCAAAGGGATTCGTTAAACCCTCCCTATGCGACCGAAGAGGAGTTACTAGAGAAATTCCCCACCCTGGATCAAGTTTCTCAAAGGGAGATCACCTATCTCTATGCCAAACTGAATAAAACGAGACTGGCAAACCATTTAGGAGAGGAAATTCTAAGAAAACACCCACTTGATCGAGACACTCTCATTGTGCTTGTCTCTATGTATCAAGCAAATCAAGACGGTCCCATGACGGAAAAATATGCTCGTAAGCTCTTGGAAATAGAAAAAGAGGACCCGGAGGGACTCTACTATCTGGGCTTCGCCATGCTATTGCAGCGCCACTATGCGGAAGCAGAAAAGATCTATCTCAAAATGCAAGCTAAGTACAAGAATCCTGCCGATTTTCCTCATAAAGCAGACCTCGCTCGTGCTTCTCATCGAGCTGGCAGCTGGCAAAATGCCATCTCCGTCTACCGCAAGATGCTTTTAGATCCTTCGGTTCAAGGAGAACTGCGTCATGACGCACGCATTGCTTTAGAAGAGCTTTATGTCAGACACCTGCCCCATCTTAGAGCTCGAGCAGAGTACTTCTCTCTAACTCAAGGGAAAATCTTGCGAGAAGAAGTGACTTATAAACAACATGTTACTCTCAACCATCGTATGTCTATCGATATCCGGCGAGATGACATTTGGCAGGATGGGGATACATTAGTTCAAACAAGAGATGAAGGTCGAACCCAAGCACTTGCCGGAGTTGAAATTCGTCACCACCCTCAATTTTTTAGCACCTATAAGTTAGGTGGCGGCGAAAGTGCCACAGGAAGCAATAATCAGCACTCACGACTCATTGCTAGTTTCGAATTACGTCACCTCCTGGAACCTGAAAGAGAAAAGTATGTTTATCTTGGATTTCATTATAATGACCGGGCAACCGACAGCATCAATCTCGAGCTCCTAGATGGTCGCCAAAATCAAATAGCACTGGGAACTTTATATCAGATAAACCGAGACACCGTTGCTCGTGCAGAGCTTAACCTCAGGCAACTCACTTTAGGCGATGGGTTTGAAGAAAAACTTTACGGAGAATCTGTCGGCTTTGAATGGGCAATAGATCGCTCCATCTTTAATGAGCCGGTTCAAGTGATTTTGACCTACTCTGGTGAGTATATGGCACTGGCAAGAAGCACAAGTGATTTTACCCTTGTCGATCCCATTTTTAAAGATAATGCAGATCTTTCTCTGAGACAGGATGTTCTTGATGGCTTGGTTGACTCCGAAATCCACCGACATCAATTCACCACCACAATGATCAGTGATATTACCAATCAGTGGAGCTTTGAAGTATCTTCGAATGTTGGTTACTCCTTACCTGCCGATGAAAACCCTTTTTATGGTTTCCGTTCAGCCACCACCTACTATTTCACCAAAAGCATTTCTCTTCGACTTGAAGCAGGTTATTCCAGCGATGCCTCTAGCAGTAATGCGGGCGCAGAATCGCAAGATGTTGCTCTAGAGCTTAATGCCTTTTTTTAGAGTTTCTTAAAACGGATGATGTCAAAGAAGTTGAGCGAGATGTTTCCTAGATCTTTGAATCTTTATAGTATCCATCTAGTTTTATCATGCAGAGCAACTTTCTGAGCAAATGAATCTCACTTCTTTTTGTTTCTATTAAAAAAAAAACATTTCCGGCCTATATCTATAAGAGAATGCTATCACGTCCGATTATCGCAGTTGTATGTCCCATGATCTTGGTTAGCTGTGCTTCTACCATTGAAACAGCCCAGAACCAACAGGTCTATTTAAACAACCAACCCCTGTTGCTCATCCCTTTTACCAATGCGACTCACGATGAAAATGCGGGAATTGCCATTACTGAGTTATTACATAGCCAGCTAAGAAAATATGGCATCTCGGTTCAACGTCTCGAACAACCGAATGACCAACAACAGTTTCTCGCTATTACTCAAAAGACCGAGTCCGAGTATCTGAAAATTGCCCAAGAGATGAAGATTCCCTACCTTCTTTTAGGCACTGTGATTGAATATCGCTACAAAGTGGATTTAGATGCGGATCCTGCTGTAGCCATCACAGTTCATATTCTAGATAGTCAAACAGGCCAAACCGTATGGAATGGCACAGCAAATAATACAGGCGTAGGATTTAGTTCTCTAGGTTCCGTCTCTCAGGAGCTTATTCGAGACTTTACTGAGCGAATGCCTATTGAATAAAGTCATTGGCCAGCACATTTCAAAGCTGACTTTTTTTAAAAAATCGATCCGTCTCCATTTGAAATAAGTAGAATCTATCATACTTTTTAGTAGTTCTATTGAATTCAATAGCGTTAACTTTGTTGGAATGGGGAAACCAACTTCGCGGCATTTGCAAAACACATTGAACACAAACTAGATTAAGGAGATAAATCAAATGATAAAAAAAACGATTCATAAATTATTACCTGGGCTTTCTGGCCTTATACTTACAAGCACATTAATAGCTGGAGAAAATTCTAATCTATCAGCTCACAGTGGAACGCTTCCAAGTGGACCTGAAATTACAGAAGCCGATATTAGCGCAGCACAAGATATGTGGGGCAGTGCCGTTGTCAAAATAGGAGCCTCGGGTGATAAAGCTACTGAAGTTGCCAAAGAAGCAGCCAAAGCTGCTTATGCTTTCGAACTTGGACCTATTCAATTCAAACCTACTTTAGCTTCAGAGCAACCATTTCGCCCTGATCTTGAAGGAACGCTATCATATTTTGTATCAGGTAATGAAAAATATGAGGAAGACAAAGGTTTCGCTCTCAAGCCTTGGACAAACGTTCGTTTTGATAACCATAATGTCAAAATTTTCGGGAACAAAGCAATAGCTATGGGACATTATTACTTTACTGACTCTAACGGCAAGGAAACCAAAGTTGAGTATACCAAAGGTTATGTAAAAACTGATGATGGAAGAGTTCTTATCTTTTTACAAGATTCCTCACTACCATACGCTAACAGCTAATAAGTTCCGTAGATCTCGCACTTGTTAACTAAGTAAAATCAAGCATTTCATAAAGTTACTCGGATCATCCGATGTGTTGATCCGAGTTTTCTTAACCTTTATGGTTTGTGAATGTCCTAGACTCTAGGATTTTCGTCTCAAGTAACATAGAGTTTTCTAAAGAAGTTTCACCTTTTCACGTATCTTCATTGATTCTCTTTTTCTGGTGATTAAAGCTTGTGCGTATCTCTTTCAAACTCTGTAACATCATCTAGTTTCAATGACCTAAAAGTCCTCATATTTTGGCAAAAAAGAACTGAATCCATTCGATAATTGCTCATGATACTTGTCGCGCAGAGTGGAGGTTAATTTGTTTCTCAGGCTAGTCACACGACCTTTCCTTTGCCACTCTGCTACTGGCATGATGCCGATTAAACTGTTAGAAACAAAAACCTCATCAGCTTGCTCAAGATCTTCTAGAAACCAAGCTCCTATTTCTACTTTTTGATCAGATTTTTCGATAACCCAGCGGCGCGTTACGCCTGCACGACAACCACAACTAATATCAGGTGTATAGGTAACACCATCTTTAACCCAAAAGATATTGCCCATAGAAGCTGAGGCAATCTCATGGCGTTCATTTAAGAGAATGCATTCATCTGTTTCAACTGACTCACGAGCCTGTACATGTAAAAGGTAGCTCATTGTCTTATAAAGTGCATCCCATGCCGTACTGTTCACATAGAAGGGACTAAGACTTAGAGTATAAAATTCTTTGGCTTTATTGGCTGAAAAAGTCCATAAGTCCCATGATTTCTCTCGGGTAGCAAACCATCTCCAAATGCCATTTTCCATGCCCGGTTTTAAATGAAACTTAGAAATGTCTACGGCTTGTATACCTAACGCCTCACAAGCACGCGTGAGTGATTCAAGATGCCAATCCTTCAAGATAGCCTTACCATCTTGAACTTTAATTGTTTCAAAGATGCCTCTTCCGAAACGTACTCCCTCATTCCAAGGATCTAAAGTCATTTTAAAGCCTCAAGATAATCGTATTGATGGGAAAGCCTATAACTCTCGTATGCTTCAAGTAACGCTTGGGCTTTGTGCTCAGTTTCCTCGTACTCTTTATCGCCTATGGAGTCTGAGGTAATACCACTTCCTACTCCAAATGATAATTGTGCATTTTGATACTCAAAACTACGAATCGCAATGTTGAAATGGCTATCTCCATTAAAGCCAAAGTAACCGAGGCACCCTGTGTATGTGCCGCGCGAGGAGGTCTCTAGCTCACGAATAATCTCCATGGCTCTCTTTTTGGGCGCTCCGGTAATTGAACCTCCGGGAAAACAGGACTGTAAAACATCTACATGCGAGAGCTCAGGACGTATGGTTCCTTCTATGGTAGAATACAAATGAAAGACATGAGAAAAGGCTTCTCTCGCGACAAGATCCCTTACTCTTATAGAGCCATACTCACACACTTTACCCAGATCATTTCGCTCTAAATCCGTGATCATAACAAGCTCAGCAATTTCTTTTTCATTATGCATCAGATCAAATGCATTCTGCTTATCCCTTGTCTCATCCCTATCACGAGGGCGAGTCCCCTTAATCGGTTGTGTCATGATTTGCTTGCCATGCATTTGTAAAAAACATTCTGGCGAAGCACTGATAACAGAACGCTTTTGTCCAATAAATAGGCTCGACCTTGGGGCTTCTGTTAAGGCCCAAAGATGCTTAAATAACTCCCACTCATCTAAATGTGGTTCCATAATATGATAATGACGGGCCAAATTAACCTGATAAATGTTTCCATCTGCAATGTGTTTCTGAGCGAGTTCTACCTTATTACAGTAATCCTTTTCCGTCATGCTTTGTTGCCATAATTCACTACTCGATTGCTCAATGACAACCTCTTCTGGCAAAAGTTTATCTGCAGAAATAACTTCAATCTCAGAACAGACGGCAAATTCAAAATGGCCTTCATAATCGACTCTACCAAAAACCGCTCCATGAGGATCCTGACCATCTGGAAGCACTTCACGGTAATTTTCGATCACCTTGTTGATGCAATGCATTTCCTCTAGCGAACCAGAAATCCATTCTACCGGATTTTTAAAAACATAAAAACACTGCTCTTGAACACGAGTGGCTGGCGCTGGGAAGAGTCCGACGGAATCTTTAACATTCATAGTTGATTAAAAGGGGCTAACCACTTTTTTAATATACTTTGGGTAACTTCAGGTCCTATGCATGCTACAAAAGTTTTACCAGGCTGAAATAAATCTTGCGCAACACCTCTTACAGCCTCAGCAGTCACAGAATTCACCTCATCTATAACCTCATGGGGATCAAGAATTTCTTCTCGACCTATAATGCTCTCTCCCATCCACATCATTTGATTAGATGTGCTCTCTAACCCTAACTTAAGCTGCCCAATGATATAGTCCTTAGCACGCTTTAATTCTGCGGAAGAAACCCTTGTGTTTTTGATCTTTGAGAGCTCTTTTGCGATGACCTTAAAAGCTTTTTCTATATTCACCGCCTCTAGTCCTGCTTGGATATAAAAGGCTCCCGTATCATGAAAATGGCTAGCAGAAGTATGAACCGAATAGGCTAATCCATGTTTCTCACGAACAGTTTGAAATAGCCTAGAACTCATATTCCCTCCTAAAATAATACTCAATACGCGTTCAGCAAACCGCCGAGGATCCGTTCTTTTATAACCGCGCATCCCCATGGAAACATTCATTTGCTGAATCTCTTTAGGCTCAGCTAGACATTGCACTGTTTTATATGATCTCAATTTGAGTTTGAAAGAATCAGCCCTGTTACCCTGCCGCTCAATGTTCGTGTGTTTTTGAAGCAATTTCTGTAATCTGTGCTCCTCAAAGCAACCGGACACCGTCACGACTAGATTTTGAGGGATATAATGATTTTTCCAAAATTTTACCAAGGCTTGTTTGGTGAAATTTTCAACTGTCTGAACTGAGCCAGCAATCGGTCTGGAAAGGGAGTTACCCTTCCAGAGCAAGCTATTTAGCAGCTCACCTACATGCACATGCGGCTGATCCTCATACATCCGGATCTCCTCTTGAATAACACCTCTTTCACGCTCAACTTCTTCCTTAATAAAAGTTGAATGCCAAAGCATATCGAACAATACATCAAGGGCCATTTCCAAATGATCACTACCAAGCCGAGCAAAATAACAAGTCATCTCCTCAGAAGTAAAAGCGTTTAAGTCCCCGCCAACACTTTCTACCGACTGGCTAATATCTAAAGCATTTCTTTTTCGAGTCCCCTTAAAAAGCATATGCTCGATAAAATGCGCTGCCCCATTCAATATCTCTGGCTCGTGCCTTGATCCAACTCGAAACCATAAACCCACTGATGCACTCTCAACACCAGGCATAGCACAAAGACCTAGCGTAGATTGCCCGAGTTGATGCATCGAATAAATTGCCATAAAGTCCCCAACCTAGAACTCGGGCATGCGCTTGTCAAATAGGAGAATGCGTTACCCATTATTTTACTTCTGATAATTTCTGCGAATTCCACTGGACAGCATGCGCTACATTTAACATGATTTCCAACTCCATGCCGCTGCAATCTCGTATCCAATGGGAATTAAAAGAAGGTGATTTCCTTGCGCCTTACGCTCAACTCAGCTCCATGAGTAGAGGTCGCTCACACCCAGAATCTATTCATGTCTTCCGCAGTGAATACCAGCGCGACCGTGACCGTATTTTGCATAGCACAGCTTTCCGAAGACTCGAATACAAAACACAGGTGGTTCTCAATGGGACGGGTGATCACTTTCGGACAAGACTGACACATACTATTGAAGTCGCGGCGATTGCTCGCACTACGGCACGTTCCCTGGCTCTTAATGAAGACCTTGCTGAAGCAATCGCCCTAGCACACGACTTGGGCCATGCACCCTTTGGTCACCCTGGGGAACACACTTTGAATTCTTTAATGAAAGAGTTTGGAGGCTTCGAACACAACCAACAAAGCTTAAGAGTAGTTGAAGAACTCGAGATGAAGTATCCTGAATTCAATGGGCTGAATCTATCTTGGGAGCTGCTCGACGGGCTCAATAAAAAACATCATAAACGAAAAGAAACCGACCTCCAACCTTCGTTAGAGGCACAAGTTGCAGACATGGCTGATGAAATAGCTTACTGTTGCCACGATCTTGATGACGCTCTAGAGAATGATCTCATCACCAGTAAAGACTTAAGTGATATTGAATTGTGGAAGGAACTTTATGACCGCTTATCTCTTGAATACTCTCGCTTAGATGAAATACGCAAACGCCGCTACCTTATTCGCTGTTTGATCGATTTCCTCGTCGAAGATCTCTGTAAATCTTCTTCGGATAATATCCGAAAAGCTAATCCTAAATCTGCAGACCAAGCCAAAGATCAGAATAAGCGCCTCATCTCATTCTCACTCAAAACACGTGCAAAAATTCAAAACCTACGTGACTTTCTTTTACAGCGTTTCTACTACCACCCATCAGTTCACTCGGTAAACCAGCGAGCTTGTCAGATCCTACAGTCTCTTTTTGAACTCTACCATAAACACCCTCATTTGATTGGTGATAAATATGCACTCCGAATTAAGAAAGAGGGCATCTCCCGTATTGCTTGCGATTATATTGCTGGAATGACCGACGGATACGCTCTCAAAATTTACGGCAAACACATTGGGACAGATGACCTTCTTAAGGAATTAATGCCGATTCGAGATGATTCCCGAGCTTATTTAAAGTAGCTTCCTCTTATAACAGACGGCTAGTGTCCTAGTAGATTGGAAATGAAACATAGAGAACTCATTATCTTAATAGTCTTCTCTATTTTAACTTTTGCTTATTTTTCCTTTGATTACTTGGGAAGACTTACTGCTGATCCTTTCCGGCCAGTCATAAGAGGGTCTGACCAGTCTTTTTACTACTTCTGGCTTCGGTCACCTTTAGTGGGAGGTGATTTTGATTTTTCTGATGATCTCATCGAATGTAACACTCTGCCCATGGAAATAAGAGACTTTTTCCTACAACAAGAAAAAACTGATCTCGGATTAGTTGCTAATAAATACGGCATAGGCTGGGCAATCAGTAGCCTTCCCTGGTATCTCCTTGCTGATTTATATGTTGTCATGAATCAGGAGCCTGGCATCGATTACGAGCGCGATGGATTTTCGCCTCCTTATCAGTTTACCATTTTCATTGGTCAATATCTTTATGCTTTCTTGGGCTTAATAGCCTCATATCTCTTAGCACGATCTTGGTTCTCAAGGGCAGCTTCTTTGTTTGGAGTATTTGGCATCTGGATCATTTCATTTCTTCCCTATTACCAGATTATAGATGTCTCTATGTCCCATAACCTAGTTTTTAGCTGTCTAGCTGGATCATGGCTATTAACTCGGAAAATAGAATTAGGCCAAAGTGGTTATATGATATGGGTAGCTCTTGGAGTACTGACTGGTCTCGCTGTATTAGCACGATACCAGGCGGTTATCATGCTGATTTACCCTTTTGGAATTGCTTTAAAGGAGTTGCTTACATTTGAAAGAAAGAAATTATTAGGCATCAGCTTGTGTGTTCTATCTGGCCTCATCTTGATTATTCTGCAAATGTTAGCATGGCTAGCTGTTTATGGTAAACCTATCCTTTATACCTATACAAATGAAGGGTTTGATTTTCTAGAACCGGAGATACTCAACATTCTTTTTTCACCATTACACGGCCTTTTTTATTGGCACCCTGGTTTACTGTTTGGGCTCATTTTTTGTCTATTCATGTTATACAAGATGCGCCATGCAGCATTTATAATGATGGTCGCATCGCTATTGATTACAGTCTATATTAACGCATCTTGGTATTGTTGGTGGTTTGGTGCATCTTTTGGGTCAAGGGCTTTTGAAGGCGCTCTAATCGTTATGATGTTAGGGCTAGCTTGGGGATTTGAGCAGCTTAAACAAAATAAGTATGCTAAATATTGCTTGGAACTGGTCGTTCTGTGCTTAGGCTTCTGGAATGTTGGGCTCATGTTCTTTGTAAGGAAAGGTGTTCTTCCCTTGGAAGAGCCGGTAAGCTGGATAGAGATGCTGGATTTATTTCTTAGCCATTTAACAACCGAATTTTAGTGATGAATGACTCAGCACAATTTCCTCAAGAGCAAAATGAGGATGGTTCATTTAATAGACAAAAAGATGCCTTTACCCAGTGGGTGAAAGCGGATGGTTCTTCTGCTTTTACACCAGACTCAAACCGTTACCATTTGTATGTATCCTATGCATGTCCATGGGCGCATCGTATCATTATTGCAAGAGCACTGCTCGGTCTAAATAAAGCGATTGGAATGACCGTTGTAGACCCTATCCGCAATGACCATGATGGATGGGCTTTTCGTCACGGTGAAGGCTACAGTGAGGATTCTATCAATGGGTTTAAATTACTCAAAGAAGCATACCTGGCGACAGATCCATATTATAATCAGCGGATTACAGTACCTGTACTATGGGACAAAAAGACGAATCAAATCGTTAGTAATAATGATGATGATTTATTACGCATGTTACCCATGGAATTTAAGGCCCTAGCTGAGACACCTTTAAATCTTTATCCTAAGAATCTAAAGGATGAAATCGATAGTTGGAACGAAGAAATTTATCAAAAGGTTAATAATGGAGTCTATCGTTCTGGTTTCGCTACAACACAGGAAGCTTATGAGCAAGCAGTTTACCCTCTTTTTGAAACTCTAGATAAACTTGATATCAAGTTAGTAGACAGAACGTACTTATTCGGTTCAGAAATGACCGAAACCGATATTCGCCTTTTTGTCACGCTCATCCGGTTCGATGCTGTTTATGTTGGACACTTTAAATGTAACTTAAAAAGAATGGTTGATTACCCTAACCTCTTCCTCTTCACCAAAAACATGGCCAACCATCCCAAGATTGCTCCGACTATTAATATGGATCATATCAAGCGCCATTATTATTATACTCACGACGATATTAATCCCACTAAAATTGTTCCGGCAGGGCCAGACTTAACTGATTACTTTACAGATTGATCATCTAGCTCAAAGTAATCCCTCAATGCATCACCAAGATAATTAAGTGCAAAAAGGGTAATAGCCATGAATAAGGCAGGTCCCATCATAACCCACCAGTAAGATCGAATTGGATTGATCACAGACGCTCCATCGGCAAGTAAGGTTCCCCAGCTCGATTGAGGAGGCTGAATACCTAGTCCTAAAAAGCTCAAAAAGGACTCTTCCAGAATAACCGCGGGCACCGTTAAAGTTAGATACACTATGATAACACCACGAAGATTTGGTAGTAGATGTTTGCCAACAATTTTCCAAGGCCTTTGCCCCAAACTCTGAGCTGCTTGAATAAATTCACGACTTCGCAAGCTTAATACCTGACCTCTCACTATCCTAGCCATTGTTAACCACTCCACCATACCTAAAGAGATAAACATCAACACGAGTCTTGTATATGGAACAGCCTCAGACCAAGCTGATGCATGTAAGAGATCTTTTACCTGACTATCAAAAACAGCTATGACAACAATAACCAAAACAATTCGAGGTAATGCATAAAGAACATCTACTAGACGCATCATCCAGCTGTCCACCTTACCTCCAATATAGCCACTGATAATCCCATAACTCACTCCCACAATTAAACTAATCGAAGTCCCGACAATACCCACTAGCAGAGAAATTCGAGCACCGAATAAGACCCTAGTGAAAAGATCTCGTCCATGTAAATCAGTACCAAACCAATGCTTTGCACTAGGAGCTCCAAATTGTATCTCAGATGTCTCTTCGTAACCATAGGGACTTATGACTGGTCCAATCACAGCCATCACAGCAACTATTCCCAATAAAATGCAAGCCATGGTCATCACTCTCTTGGCTTTTCTTAATGATGCCCCCTCCCTTACCACAACTTAATCCTCTTATCCAAGGCTACATACAAAAGATCCACGAAAAGATTCATGGCTAAGAGCAAAGTGCAGTAGACAATCACACTTCCGCCCACTAAAAAAACATCTCGATTTAAAACTCCGTTTACGAAGAAAGACCCCATACCCGGTATTTTAAAAAATTCCTCAACGATCATACTGCCTGTGAATAAATGTGCTGCCAAGGGGCCGCTATAACTTACTAATGGAAGCACCGCATTCTTGAAGGCGTGCTTGTAAATCACATAGAGTTCCCGCAGGCCTTTAGACCTAGCAGTTCGGATATAGCTCTTGTCCAATACTTCGAGCATACTAGCACGCATCAAGCGTGAACAGTAGGCCGCGTAATAGCCGCCCAAGCACAGCACAGGCAAAAACATATGTGCTAAAGTTCCCCAGCCTGCTACTGGAAAAATCCGAAATTGCATACCCAGCAATAGCACAACCAATGGCGCAATCACAAATACTGGCAGGGAAATCCCAGCAAAGGCCAAAAACATAGCGATCCAATCTCGCCAACTTTGATGATTCATAGCAGCATAACTGCCCAAAAGTATTCCCAAACCCAGTGCTACAACCAAGCTAAAGAAGCCCAGAAGCAATGACTTGGGCAAAGCTTGCTTTAAAATTTCTACAACGGAGCGCCCTTCAAATTTAGTTGAATAACCCAATTGCCCCTTCAATAAGTTTCCCCAATAGCTTAAAAACTGATTTCCCAAATTTCCATCCAAGTCGTATTTCTCGAGAAGAGTTTGTTCCACCTTTGGAGGTAGCTTCCGTTCTGTAGCGAAAGGGCTACCAGGAGCTAGCCGCATCAACAAAAAAGTTCCCGATACCACCAGTAGAATAACCAATATAGACTGTAAAAAGCGCTGTATTAAGAATGAAATCACTGAGACGAATCCTTCCAATACATATGCTGAAAGGGATGCTCAGCCAGTAAGTTCGGCTCAAACCCACCCAAACGTTCTTTGTCATAAAATACGACGCCTACATAGTGATAAACGGGAAGAACTGCTACGGACTCTTTTACCAAAATCTGCTCTGCTTGCTGAAACAGTATAGCGCGCTTATTAACATCAGTGGTTAGAGACGCTTCCAAGAGCAGGCTGTCATAAGTTTTATGACTCCATCCAGTGCGGTTATTTCCTCTACCTGTCACAAAACAATCTAAAAATGTATTGGGATCAACATAATCTCCTATCCAACTTGAGCGCGCGATGTCGTAGTCCAAATGGTCCATGGAGTATAAATAATTCGCCCATTCCTGAGTTCGCAACTCTACATCAATGCCTAATTGCTTCTTCCACATAGACTGAACTTCTACAGCTATTTGCTCATTTAGCTCAGATTTATTAAAAAGTATCTCCGTTCGGGGGAATCCTTTTCCATCGGGATATCCAGCCTCTGCAAATAGCTCACGCGCCTGAACAGGATCATGATTTAATCCTTCAGGCAAAGGATATCCAGGGATACCCGGTGGACACAAAGTATGAGCAGCTTTTTCACCCCCTCGGGTGATTCGTTCGACAATCTCTTGCTTGTCTACAGATAGTGCTAATGCCTTACGAACACGAGGATCTTTGAGATGGGGCCTGGTGACATTGAAACGTAAGAAAAAAGTAGCCAAGTAGTCATAGATATGAATGTCATGACGTTGTCGCAAATCTGCCATAAGCATTCCCGGGACAAGATTCTTGTCTAATATTAGATCAACCTGTCCGGTCAGATACATGTTTATGGCAGTGCTGGCGCTATTCACTGCCAGGGCATCTATGCGGTTAAATCGCACAGTATTTTTATTCCAATAGTGCTCGTTTTTTTCTAATTCAATCTTGTCATTAATAAACCAATTTTTCATCTTAAAAGGACCGTTGCAAATCAGATGCTGGGGCTTAATCCAAGCATCCCCATATTTTTCCACACTTTGGATATGAACCGGTAGGTATGTGCTAAATGCAGTCAATTCGAGAAAGTAGGCAGCCGGTGTATGAAGTCTTACTTGGAAGGTGTTAGCATCCAAAGCCTTACAACCTACTAATGAGAAGTCATTAATTTCCCCTTTATTGTAGGCTTCGGCCTGGTCAATGAAATAGAGGATTTCAGCATATTTTGATGCAGTGAGTGGTTCAAGCACTCGACGCCAAGAAGCCTCAAAGTCATGGGCAGTCACTGGTTCTCCATTGCTCCACGACACCCCTTGGCGAATGGTAAAAGTATAATTTAAACCATCTTCTGATACAGTATGGCTATCCGCAACTCCAGGAACTACTTTACCATCTGGGCTATAATTATATAAGCCCTCAAAAAGTGCTTTGGCAATTCTGCCTTCCAGTTGCCCTGTTAAAGTAGCCGGATCAATGGTTTGCGGCTCCGCACCGTTCAAAAATATAAAGTCCACTGCATGGGTGCGCTTTTGGCAAGATAATAGGCAGAAACTAGAAACGACTAAAACGAGGATATGTGCGAATTTCCAAACTATCATGAACTATGCGAAATCTAACCACAGAACCATAAAATACCAGCTACAAAAAAAATCGCTTTTATTGCAAAACTTTTTTTCAAATTGGTCGTTCTATAATATATATGAAACTAAGAAAACCACTGATATCTGTAATGGCGCTCGTATTGAGTTTCAGTTTATTAACTGTTAATGACACCTTTGCCAAGGGCAACAACGGAGTTAAAGGGAAAGGTAAGCCTGGGAAACATCTAAATAAGCCTGGTCATGGAGGCCACCCAATATTCGGTGGCGGTGTCCATGACCCCGACAACCTAGAAAAATATGACCGAAATGGAAATGGAAAGCTCGATGAACGAGAAATTGAAACTATGCGTGAAGATCGCTGGCAAAAAGTGCTAGATAAACATGACTCAGATGGCAACGGCAGATTAGATGAAGTTGAAAGAAATGCTGTCATTGAAAAAATCAAAGATGATAAGACAGGCCGACATCGATGGCTCATGGTGCTCATGCGTTACGACAAAAATGGCGATGGCGAACTCTCTACTAGAGAAGAGAGGGAATTAAGGGAACAAATACAAGAAGTTCGTCAAGCTAATCAATAGCCCCATTCTTGATATTTTACAGCTTGTTCTGTCTTGAGTCTTATTCACAGATGTTGAAAGGATAACGATTGAGAGTTACATAAAACTGACGAGGTACGAATCTCTTACTGTCTGATGACATAAAATCTTGATAGTCAACAAATTAAGAGTTCAAAATGGACAAATGACACCAAAGGCGACGTTTTTGAGGATGTTGAATCATTCCCATTCCATTGCACTTTTCACCTTAATCATTGACACATGATTTTCATCACTTTGAAAGTTCGTAAATGTTAGATAGTAATGGTTAAAGAAATTTCCTGAGAAAAGGTTGATTCTGAGCAATTCTTTGGATAATTAGCAGGAATTACGAAAAGAGCTTGAATATGTTAAGCGACTACGAGAAGTACTAAAAAAATAGTGGGCATTCTCTAAGGCGAGTCGATGGAAGGTATACGATTATTAAAGAACTTTCGACTCAGTATAAGGTGAGCGAACTCTGCAAAACCCTAACTAAGCCGTAGTGATTATTACAGATGGGCTCAAGAAGAAAACCAATTATCTAAAGCTGCAATATAATGCGCTGAGTAATCAAATTAAGCAGATATACCAGGAATACAAAGGACACTATGGTAGTTCAAGAATTGCAAAAATTTTAAACTCCAGAGGGCAAGTCTATTCAAAAAACAGGGTGGCATCGATGATTAAATAAACTGGACTTCGAGCTTAAAAAAAGAGATTTTTTCGTCCACGCACCGCCCAACAGAGCTCAGCAAGAGATCGTGGCACCCAATCGACCTAAAGATTTTAACTTAGAAGATTTTAAACATGACCAGGTCTGTGTGAGTGATATTACCTACATACACTCGAGAAAGCTGGTTTTATTTGGCTGTTGTTATGGATTGGGTAACTAAAAAAATTGTTGATTGAGCATTAGAAGATAATATGAAGACTCCGCTTATCGAATTTGCCCTAGCAAATAGAATTCCTTCTCAAGGACTCATTATTCATTCTGATCAAGGCTTTCAATTATCGTCGATCATGGCATGGTCGATAAGCGCAGACTTTTTATTCAAAAGAGCGACCGGTTACTGTTATGATAACGCGGCTATGGAATCATTTTGAAGCTCCTTGAAAAATGAAGCTATGCTAGGATAAATTTGCCAATCAATGGAGTTGACAGCAATCATTACAAAATCATTTTATATTACTTGAAGTTCATTCACTGGCTTTAATACGAAAGAATAATTTATCTGCAATATCTTTTAAGGCAGGTTTATACATGATAGTAAGTGTTTCAGTTCCATCGCCGTTATCAGCCGAGCTAGTAGTGATTGTATACTCTTCATTACCTAATGACGCCCAAGAACCTGGGATGAGATCTGTTGAAATCTCAACAGTGTAAGTAATTGATTGATCTTTGCGACGGGTGTAAGTCTTGTTCAAATGACCTTGCTCATCCACATAAACTTGCGCTTTTCTCGGGTTTAGAGGGTTATTGGGGTCTAGGGCAAAGAGGAATTCATATTTATTGCTATAACCATCATTGTCCGTGTCTAAATCACCCGAGTCAGTTGCCAAACCATTCTCTTTTTCCCAGATTTGGTAAGGGGTTTTAGCAGTCATACTCACCGTCATGTTGGTAACTGCTTGAGCCGTAGCGCGTTTATTGTCTGTAGCGATAAGGGTTAGCTCATAAGTTCCTGCAGCGAGTCCAAGTAACTCGCGATTTGTGTTCTGATTCCACTTATATACGGCTGTGTAGTCTTCTCCGATTAAATCATCACCCAAATACAATTGAACATAATCAATGCTTCCATCAATGTCTAATGCATTAGCTCTAATCAAAATCGTGCTATAACCTTCAGTAAGCTCTAGGGTTGACTTATTATTATTAAACTGAACTGTAGGTGGCATATTGCCTACGGCAGCTGTAATGGTAAGCTCTGCCATTGCATTATTACTCATAGCTCCATCATCATCTGTTGCTATGAGGGTTAATTGATAAGTTCCTGCACCCAATCCTAGTAATTCGGGCTCTTTACTTCCCAACCATTTGTATTTTGGATTCTTGTCCTGTCCAACTAAAATCTCATCTAGATAGAGTTTAACATTGGCTATGCTTCCATCCTCGTCATTAGCGATAGCTACGATATTAATTGAGCTATATCCTTCTTCTAATTCCAAGGTAGAAGCTGTAGGATCAAAGCTAACCGTTGGAGCTTTGTTATCTGGCCCATTTCCCCCACCTTCATCAGACAGCCTCTTCTTTAGTTGGTGCTCATATAGATTCTGAGGTATGAGATTGTCCGGATCAATAACTTCGAACCAATCTGCGTCAGGATTCTTTTTAGATTTTTGATTTGATGTTACTCCGATCACATTAATCATTTTCGACCAAGTATTTTTTTTAGGATAAGATATTGATGAGTCTGCTTTTATATTCCACAAGGTATTCCAAGCAGCAGCTGATTTACCAGATCCAGGTGTACCACTACCTTTCCATATCAAATTTGGTTGTGTTATTTCTATTTCAGTATAAAGATTTGAAAAGGGACAGTGGGCAGCCATGTCGAAATCGATTCGCACACCTGTGCCCTTTGAAAACACATTTCCTGAGCTTCCGCGCACCGCTAAACTATGCATGTAGGTTGCATTAGCCTGAAAGTTCTTGATTAAATTGTAACCTCCTGGCCTATCAACAAAAATTCCATTATGCCCAAAATCCGCTCCGTTCTTACCCGTGGGCGCGTCATAGCTGACGTTATCCAGGGTGCAAAAGCGACCTTTAATGAGAAAAGCTTCATCCGCAAAATGAATATGCACATTTTTGATCCACGAATTCGATATGTCTAGGAAATATATTCCATTCCACTCTTCCTCAAAGTGTCCATCATATTGGTCTCGTGCCATCTCTAAACCAAGGTCCTCTATGCCGAATTCATTAACGGAATAGTTTACTGTTCTGATTTTGGGAGACCAATTGCTCTGAGCATTAAAAAACAAAGGCCTGTCGAGTTCGATTCTGTTTTTCGTTAACGAAACTATTTCAAACATTTGCCAGGGCTCACCTCGTAAAATTGAGACATCCCCAGGATCTCCACCATATAGGTGATTAACAAGAGCATTATTAAGAATATTATTTTTCCGAAGACTCATGGAAATTTCAATTCTTTGCCCAACCGATAGATTATCAGTCGAGTTCACATCAAGAAAGCGATCCCCACGCACGGCATTTGATGTTATATTTGCCAGGTTATCACTCTGCTGCCTTTTGCCTTCAACCCAAAGGAAGCCTCCTTTGCCATGAAAATTTTCATCTGATACCTCTCTACAACTTTTGGGGAAATAGAGGATTGATTTGTCCTTGCCTGCTCCACGCAATACAAGATTGGACTTCTGGATTTTTAAAATTTGAGTAATGACATAAGTGCCCTCCGGAATGAATATAGCCCCATTTTTTGTCTTCTTAATTGCATCTAGGAATGCTTGCGTATCATCAGCAACCCCGTTACCAATAGCACCAAAGTCCTTTACGTTAGCAACAGTAGGCACCTTAGGAATAGGAACTTCGCCTTCTCTGTAGCCAGTGTATGAAAAATCTGGTATTCTAGAGAAATCTGTTCTCAGCTCTCCATCGGCACCATAAAGATCAGATACCTCTGTTTTCCCAGGTTGTTGAAATAAAAATAGGGTTATTACGAGTAGCAGGTATTTATAATTATGTGTTTTCACATATAGAGTATAATTATTTAATGATAAATAAATTTATCATAATAGTCTATCATTAAACCTAACGGCATTATCTATTAGTTTATTTTATTTGATTTAATCAAAATTATAAACTCCAAAAACTTTAAAACAAGTTATTATTACAACTTTTTGTTTGCAAGTAAATTACTTAATGAGCAAACTTACTTCAATCCCTATCAGACACGGATCATGCAAATATGCGATAAGCCAAGTAGTCTAGTCTGGGTTAGTAGTTTTGCTTTTTGCTCTATAAATTCTTTGCTGATGGAGAAGCCCGTATATTTATTCTCTGTGCTGCCAATAACCACACTAATCTTGGTGAGTTTAATGGTAAGGGTCTGGGTTACTTCTCTTAAGGAGTATAATGGCCTTGGAGAATTCGCCAGATGACAACACTTAATTTACGTGCTGCAGCAACGCTTGCTTGGTTACAGCTTTTTGGGGCTTGATGATTTTCTCATTGAGCATGACTTGAAGAAAATTAAGATCCTTTTTCTCGTCCGACTTGTAAGCTGGCATAGGTTGCGTCGATTAGATCAAAGCACCATGACTTAGCAAAATTGATATTCTCATTGCAGACTTCAAGAAGTCGTTTTTCTCAGTGTAATTTAGATTGCTAGGTCTACTAAGAACTCTCTCTTTTACAACATGAATGAGATCGGGATTTTTCTCAATCTTTTAGGAGATCAAGAGATCCATTTCTTGTTTTCTCTTATTTATGAGTTCATGTCTCATCATTTATAATTAAAAGCCAACATAGAAAAAATACAACCTCCCACTGTATTTACAAATGCCGATAGATAAATACTTTTTTGAGGCTGTATTATCTAACAGAAAATCTGTACTGACACAAAGGAGGTTAGCTAATTATTTTATTTGTTGTGGCCAAGGCAGCTTCGTTCAAATCAAATGCTTTTTTTGATAAGCTGAGTGGCAGAAGTTTCGGGCCCCGCCTAGGATACCATCAGAAGAACGAACCAGCAGTGTCAGTAAATCATCCTGAAAGACGTTGTGAGGCAGCCCACAAGCATCGAGCCCTGAGGTAATCAACGAGCTGATTTGTTCGGGATTGAGTTCGAGCAGGTGGACCGGATAGGTGATGTGGAATTTAATGCCAACATTGAATCTATTAATTATACTTGACCTAAATGTCATTTAAGGTAATAACTTAGTGGTTGCTACTTTTTACATATATTTAATTTAAAACTAAGTAGGTCGTTATAATATGAAATTACTTATAAATCTGCTAACCTTAGCTATATTTGTATCAACATCTATCGCTCAACGCCATATACCTTCGGCTTATGGACCACTCACTGACAACTCGCAACCCGAAGCCCCGCCTAAACAGCTTGCTCCCACCCCTGCATTTCGTGCTGACATCAAACCACGCCAATCAAAACCTAGAAATGCTAGCGCTGCAGGCAAAAATGCTACTGGCCACAGCCTAGGAGTTTTTGGCGGTATCTCTCCCATACAAAATCACTTCCAAGAAACCACAATTGGTGGAGTGGAAGATAATCTAGATGACGATGAGGATAACATATCATGGTTGGTGGGTTTGAAGTATGGCTATGACTTCCCTTTCATGGCTTTCGATACGGAATGGATTTTTGGTCTCGAAATAGAGGGTTTCTATCTCAACCATGAAGTTGATGCCACCACTTTCGGAACACTACCGGTAAACGCTGAGATGGATGTTGCTGTTGGACTCGCCAATCTTTTGCTGAAGAAAGACATCGGGCGCTTGAGGCCGTATGTTGGCCTTGGCATCGGAGCAGGGCATGCTTGGGTTGATGAAGCAACTCCGCTTAATTCTGATTACGAATCTGCTTTACTTGCCTTTCAAGTGCCCGTAGGAGCCGAGCTATTTGTTACAGATCGATTTGCATTATCTTTAGACTATCGCCTTCTTATCCTACAAGGAATTGATGACCAATTGGGGGCCTCAGAAACTGAATTAGATGTTCTGCTTCACACTTTCACAGCTGGTCTACGAACCTATTTCTAGGTTCTCCTTAGCCTGTTACGCCTAACCTTTTATTTGCAAAAATCCGCTACTCTGCATAATGGCGGATCTTTAATTATAAAATATGCGTAAACAATACCCCTTTCATGAAATCGAGCCTAAGTGGCAGAACTATTGGCTGGAGAAGAAGACTTTTAAGGCAGCTAATCCGGGAGAAGAAGGGTCTGAAAAACCTAAATATTATGCCCTTGATATGTTTCCATATCCTTCTGGTGCGGGCTTACACGTAGGCCACCCCGAAGGCTATACCGCAACTGACATCATCTCACGATATAAAAGAATGTGTGGCTTTAATGTCCTGCATCCTATGGGCTGGGATGCTTTTGGCTTACCTGCCGAGCAACATGCCATAAATACCGGCACTCATCCACGTGAAACAACCTTCAAAAACATCGCTAATTTCAAACGCCAAATCAATGCCCTTGGATTCTCCTATGATTGGGATCGTGAAGTAGACACCACTGACCCCAATTACTATAGATGGACTCAATGGATTTTTATTCAGCTTTATAACAAAGAACTCGCCTACGTTTCCGAAGCACCTGTTTGGTACTGTCCAAAGCTGGGAACTGTCTTAGCTAATGAGGAAGTTCTGACGACGGAAGAAGGACCACGCTCGGAACGAGGAAACCATCCAGTAGAGCGAAGGCCTTTACGGCAATGGATGCTCAAGATCACTGCTTATGCTGAGCGTCTACTAAATGATCTAGATCAACTTGATTGGCCAGAGTCTTTAAAAGAGATGCAAAGAAATTGGATCGGACGCAGTACCGGTGCCGAGGTAAATTTCCAAGTAGATGGACATCATGAAGCAACTCTTAGAGTATTCACAACTCGACCAGATACATTATTTGGAGCTACCTATATGGTGCTTGCTCCAGAACATCCTCGAGTTCGGCAAATCACAACTTTTGCTCAAAAAGAGAAGGTCGAATCTTATATCCAAGAAATCTCTGTAAAGTCTGACCTAGAAAGGACAGGGCTTTCTAAGAAAAAAACCGGTGTCTTTACAGGTGCTTATGCTATCAATCCAGCTAATGACAAAAAGATTCCTATTTGGATTGCCGACTATGTTCTCATTAGCTATGGAACTGGAGCCATTATGGCAGTGCCCGCTCATGATGAGCGTGATTATGACTTCGCCAAAGCTTTTGATCTAGAAATTACCCAAGTTGTAAAAGCTCCAAATACAGATAATAGCGGCAATGAACAATGTTTTAGCGGAAGTGGAACAGCTATTAATTCCAATTACCTCAACGGACTTAAAACTCCCGATGCTAAAGCACGAATGATTCAAGAGCTTGAAGAAAAAGGTATCGGAAACGGGAAAGTACAGTATAAGCTAAGGGATTGGTTATTTTCACGCCAACGCTACTGGGGTGAACCTTTCCCCATTCTCTGGAGAGGTAATGAACATCAAGCTATATCAGCGGATGACTTGCCTCTAGAGCTGCCAGAACTCGATGATTATCGGCCTAGCGATGGAGGGCTTGCGCCTCTAGCCAAGGCAAAAGAATGGCTTGAGTCAGAAGATGGCTTCATACGTGAAACAAATACCATGCCCCAATGGGCTGGTTCTTGCTGGTATTATCTCCGCTACCTTGATCCCAACAATCAAGAGAAGCTAGTGGACCCGGAAGTTGAAAAATATTGGATGGGTGATCATGGAGTCGACCTATACGTAGGCGGAGCAGAACACGCTGTTTTACATCTACTCTATGCTCGTTTTTGGCACAAAGTGCTATTCGACATAGGTGTGGTTTCAACACCTGAACCTTTCTATAAACTGGTCAATCAAGGTCTTATCTTAGGAGAAGATGGTGAGAAAATGTCTAAATCCAAAGGTAATGTCGTTAATCCCGATGAGGTAGTAGAGGACTATGGTGCAGACGCACTTAGACTATTTGAAATGTTTATGGGACCACTGACCCAAGCAAAACCTTGGAGCACAAAAGGGGTAGAAGGTGTTTACCGCTTCCTTGGTCGCGCTTGGCGACTTGTAATGATAGAAAATCAAGAAGGAGAATGGAACCTCTCCAAGCAAATCTCAGACATGCCACCAGGCGAAGAACTCCTCAAGACCCTTCATAAAACAATCAAGAAAGTAACGGAAGATCTAGATCACTTAAGCTTTAATACAGCCATTGCAGAACTTATGGTTCTCACCAATGAACTCACAAAACTAGAACTGAAGCCCAAGCAAGTTCTAGACACTTTTGTTTTATTGCTTGCCCCTTTTGCCCCACATATAGCTGAAGAACTCTGGCAAAAACTCGGTCACTCCGGCTCTTTAGCATACGAAACCTGGCCAATTTTTGAGCAAAAATACCTCATAGAGACGGAAATCGAGCTACCTGTGCAAATAAATGGAAAGCTTCGTTTCAAAGTCAAAGTCCCTAGCGACTGGGATAGAGAAGCCATAGAAGACTTTATTCGCCGCCACTCTGATACATCTAAACACCTTGAAGGCAAAGAGATGCGCAAAATTATCGTAATCCCTGGCCGAATGATAAATATTGTAATTGGTTAATATATGCCTCTATTTCCTGAATTTACGCGCAAGGAGCAATTAATTATTATTTTTCTGCTTTCTTTGCTCGTGCTAGGTGGGGCAATATATCTCATCAGAAACAATGCATCGTGGACTGACGTTCCACAGCAGATAAAATAGAGAGCCCAGAAATTATGTCGAAGTTGAGTTTTGGAGAAGTGGTAGAACTTATATGTCAAGAGGATACCCGTTATGATAAGAATTCTTATACCTTCGTTCGTGAAGGTCTTGATTTCACACTTAAAACGCTGAAGCGCAATTCTAACTCAGCAAATCGTCATGTAACTGGCAACGAATTACTGGAAGGCCTTAGACAACATACTCTTCGGGAATTCGGTCCCATGAGCAAGATGGTTCTCAATGAATGGGGCATTGAAAAATGTGAAGACTTCGGCAATATTGTCTTTAATTTGGTAAATCACAATGTTCTTGGAAAAAGTGATTCTGATTCACTGGATGATTTCAAAGAAAGGTATACATTCTATCATGCCTTTGTTCAACCCTTTCTTCCTGCAGAAAAGCCTAAGCTTGTTAGCACCCGCAAAGCAAAATCAAATCAGACAAGAAGAGCTAATACCAAGAAAGCATCTCCGAAGACACCTTCTTCTGAGTTATAACCACCTCTCTGTCGTCATAAGATCTATTGTTGTAACTTCAGCGATGGATTCTTTAACCAGATTATTTCGATAGACATGCATGCCTATAAATATTTTGTTTTTCTTATCACAGCCATGATAATATCAAGTTGCACGCCTCAGCCTGAAAAAGATTCGAAGGTTTCTAATGAATCAACAGTAGTCACACCCCAAGAAGACCTTGCTAGCCTAGAAGTCGAACAATTTGAATTCAGCAATGGCCTGCGTCTACTCGTCCAAGAGGACCGCACCTCTCCAGTGGTATCCGTTCAGGCTTGGGTGCCCGCAGGAAGCATTACTGAGGGCAAGTATTTAGGCTCTGGTATATCACATGCCGTCGAGCATATGTTATTTAAAGGAACAGATCGTAGAGGCGTCTCTCAAATCGCTGAAGAGGTTCAAAGCGTAGGCGGTTATATAAATGCGTATACTACCTTTGATCGAACCGTTTATTACATTGAATCTCCAAGTTCTGGCTGGAAAACCGCACTTGATGTTCTAGCCGATGCTATTTTTCATTCCAAACTTCCTGAAAATGAATTTATCAAAGAACAAGAAGTGATCCGCAGAGAATTTGCCATGGGGTTGGATAGCCCAGATCGAGCCCTTTCTAGAATCCTCTTTTCCACCGCCTTCGTCGAACACCCCTACAAGCAGCCTGTCATTGGACACATGGACCTATTTAATAAACTCACACGTGATGATCTATACAACTACTACCAAGCTCACTACGTCCCGAATAATGTCACTTTCATTATTGTAGGCGATGTCAACGCACAGGAAATCAAAGAAGCACTTGAGGAAGAAACCTCTACTCTAGAGCGTGGGTTTGTTCCAGATGTATTCATTCCTAAGGAACCACGACAGCTGGGACGCCGGGAACACCTTAAACCCTTTTCAACTGATGTCACACGTATGATCATGGCTTACCCAATCCCAGCTATTACACACCCAGACTTATATCCTCTCGATGTTTTAGCTCTGATTGCCGGCCGAGGTCGCAGCTCTCGCCTTTACCAAGAGCTTGTAGAAAAGAAAAAACTACTAAGGGACGTCGGTGCGTCCTCTTATACTCCAGCTCATTCAGGACTATGGGCCGTTTCCGCCACACTGCTACCAAAAGCAGATACTACACCCTTAAACATGAGTCTAAAGGAGATAGAACTAGAAGTCACCTCTATCCTAGAAGAATTTAAGCATACTCATGTGACCGAAAATGAGTTACAGAAAGCCAAGCGCCAAGTCATCACTAGCCATGCTGCAGAGCTCAAAACCGTAAGCGGTAAAGCCTCTAGCCTAGGACTTAGCTGGTTCGTCGCACGTGATATTTATTTCGATGAAAACTATCTAAAAGGCATTAAAAATGTCACGGCAGAAGATATCCAACGTGCTGCTAAAACCTACTTTACTCCTAATAGTCTTACCTTGGTCTCACTCTATCCCAGAGAAGAAAGCACACAAGATGCTGATGAGGATAAATTAGTCAAAGAACCATCACGTAAAAATATTAAAAAACTGAACAATGGCATGCCGGTGGTCATGATCCGAGATGCAAAGGCCCCTCTTGTTACAATCCGTGCGACTGCATTGGGTGGATTGCTAGCCGAGACACAAGAAAATAATGGCATCGGCCAACTCATGACAAGGCTCTTGACCAAAGGAACGGCTAGCCGCTCTGCCTCAGATCTCGCGTTAGAGGTAGAGCAACTTGGTGGCTCAATTGCTGCTGAATTTGGAAATAACAGCTTTTCTCTAGCTATTGAAGTTCTGGATAGTGACCTTAGTCAAGCTATCGATATCCTTACAGATGTTCTCCTAAATCCTACCTTTCCTGTGGATGAAATCGACAAGGAGCGCGACAAGCTCCTTACAGACATCAAGTTAGAGATAGATAACCCTGTTTCTCTTGCTAGAAATAAATTGCGAGCCTCATTATTCAAGCCTCATCCCTACGGATTGAGCACCCTGGGTAATCCGGAAAGCCTTGCCAAACTTGACCAGCAAACTCTCAAAAGCTATTACCGAAAACTACTAGCTGAGGATAACCTTGTTTTTTCACTGGGCGGCTCCTTCGACGAGGATCTAGCAATAGCTGAATTAAATAAAAAACTCTCTTCTTTCCAACCCTCAGAGCCTGTCAGCTACAAAGGCAGATACAAACCTGATAATCCTGAATACAGCAAAAAGCATATTCTTCCAACGGATAAAGTACAAGCGATCGTGACTATAGGGTTCCCTTCTTTAAGTTTAGATAGTCCTGACAGACCCGCTTTAGAAATCATTGACCAAGCTTTGTCAGGTCAAGCTTCACGACTTTTCACCCGTATTCGTGAAGAGCAATCCTTAGCTTATTTTGTGGGCACAGGACTCTTGGCAGGCCTAGATCCTGGCTATTTTATGTATTACGCCGGCACTCAAAAGGACAAAGCAGAAAAAGTTCATACTGAGATCTTTAGAGAAATTAAAGATATCAACCAAAGTGGCTTCTCACCCGAACAAATCGAAAGAGCTAAAGTGCAACTATTGGGCAAACGTATTCTTCAAGATCAAGCAGCCTCCACCCGTTCCTATAAAGCGGCATTATTTTATCTCTATGGACTTGGTGCCGACTTTGAAGAAAAAATAAACCAAAAAATCCGAGACACTACCACTGAACAAGTCAATGAAGCTTTCCAAAAATATTTCTCCCAAGACAACTATATAAGCGTTATTGTTCAGCCTGATAGAGAATTGTAATAAACCCAGATAACAAAGGTATGATGATATGTTTGGACTAGGAAAAAAAGAAGGATCCCAAGAATCAAAAGAACCAGAGAGCAAGAAAGAGCAGGCTTCTGCAAACTCAGAAAAAGTCATCAATGCTCAGCGCTTTGTGGAGTTCATCATGATGCAGGCACAAAACATTCTCTTCGTGCTAGGCCAAATGCCCACCCCAGATGGAAGAAGTGCCAAACCAAATTTGGAAACAGGCAAGGTCCTTTTCGACCAACTAGAACTTATCCGCATTAAAACGAAAGGCAATCTCAGCAAACAAGAGAGCCAAATTCTTGATGATGCCATAGAAAGTGTCAGTATGGCATTTACTCAAGCCAGTGGTGGAACACCACCGGGCATGATGCCTTCAAGAACTCCAGATATCCCCATGCCGGATTTTGATGAGGAGGAGCTTGTAGAAGAGTCACCACCCGCCTCAGAACCAATTCAAGAAGCACACCAAGAAGAACAAACTGAAAAAAATATAGATGAAAATGAGAAACGTAAGTTCTTCAAATCTTACGGATAAACCCAATTATCTTGTTCAGCGTCCAAACTTTCGTTGAAGCTCATTACGTCCAATATGAATCATGGTAGGCCTACCTTGAGGACAGGTATAGGGGAGTTCGCAAACATGAAGGTCTTTTAATAGTTTGTCAATTTCCTCCGCTTTAAGAGACACTTTGCCTCGAACTGCTCTTTGGCTGACAACTCTAGCAATCACTTCATCCTCTAACACACGAGATTTTGCTTTCGATCCACCAGTTTTGTCTAGTTCCTCTACAATACCTCTTACAAACGACTCCGCATTCTGCACTTCAACTTCAGATGGCAGTGCATCGACCATAAAACTATCCCCACCTAGAGATGAAATACCAATCCCCATACGATCTAGTGCATCTGCTTGCCGAATTAAAATTTCTGAATGGGACGCAAGAAAATCTAAAGTCAGAGGCAATAGCAATTTTTGACTCATGGCTGGCTCGCCATGAAATGCCTCCAACATTCGCTCAAAAAGGACCCTTTCATGTGCAGCCTGCTGGTCCACCAAGACAATGCCCGAATCTCCCTCGGCAATGATGTAGTGGCTCATCACTACGCCAAGCACATTTAAATCATGATTACGTTCTAGGACCGGTTTGATTGGCTTATCTATTTCAACATCTTGCTGATGATCAAAATTTTTTATAGAGTCCTCATTAGCAGCAGCTTTATTCTCGAGAGGTTCGGCACTGCTTGCTACAGGAAGGTCCCTCATAAATGAAGAACCTAGCATAGGTGGAGGCATCACAACCAAAGGCTTTTTATCTTCATTCTCTAATACAGGCTTATTAATTTCTACTGACAATGGGCTTGAAACCTCCTCACGCAAAGTATCCTGTACTGTTAAAGATACAAAGTGTTTGACTCGTAGTTCATCATGAAAACGCACCTCTCTTTTAGCAGGGTGAATATTGACATCTATAATTTCCTGAGGAACTTCAAGAAATAATGCGACTACAGGAAAGCGTCCCCTCACCAGAGCCCTTTGATAACCTTGGATGAGCGCAAAATTGATAGCGTTGTTATGAATAGGACGTTTGTTTACAAAAACAAAATGTTCATGCCTACTGCTTCGACTAACTCCGGGCTTACCAATGAGACCCTTTATGCTAAAGCCTTCCTCACTAGCTTTAATAGCTACCATATTTCGCAGCCATTCCTCTCCAAACATTTGCTTGAGACGGTATTTCAAATCATCCGTTGCTAAATATCTTGCTACTTCTCGACCATTATGAATCAGCAAGAAGTCAACATCCTGTCTAACCATCGAAGCTAACTTGATGTAATGATCTATATGACTCCACTCTGTATGATCTGATCGAAGAAACTTTCTTCTTCCTGGAGTGTGGAAAAATAAACTGCGAATCTCAACTGTAGTACCCTTAGCACAACCGCACTCAATCACATCATGTAACTTACCTCCATTAACTTTTAGCTCGGTACCATTCAACGCTTCTTTTACTCGAGTCAGCAACCGAAACCGCGCAACTGATGCAATACTTGGCAAAGCCTCGCCACGAAACCCATAGCTTCCTATGCGCAACAAATCATCAGCACTTTTAAGCTTACTTGTTGCATGCCGTTCCAGGCATAGCAACGCATCATCTTTATCCATGCCATGTCCATCATCAGTAACACGAATATAGCTTTTACCTCCTTTCTCGATCTCAATCTCTATGCGCTTTGCCCCAGCATCCAGGGCATTTTCTACCAACTCTTTGACCACAGATGCTGGACGCTCAATCACCTCACCTGCTGCTATTCGGTTAGCAACTGTCTCATCAAGTAGCTTAATCTTATTACCCATTTTTAGCAGAAAGAAGTCAAGTTAAGAGAGCTTCTCTTCTTGAAAATAGATAAGGCGTTTCGATGGACTCCTTTCTTGAGCAAGAAAGAGTTTGAATATATAAACAAAGCATTTGTAAGATCTGACAATTTCATCTATCTAAGAAATGATCCTTTATGAATTGGTAAAAGCTGGTCATTGGCTTTAATTTCCACTAAAATATAATTTTGTAGCAAACGATCCGGTATAGGTACTTTTTTTTCTGGAACTTTTACAAGGACTCTCCTCGTTTTGAAAAGCAACTGCTAAGTCCCTAAAATGCAATTCTTTCACTAAACACCACCGCTTAACTAGCTCTAGTGATCCTAAGCCCCTACGCCTACGAACTTGGATAGCCGCTGTAGTCATCGATTCCCCAAACAGATCCACTTTTTGTAAAAGCGTATGCATAAATAATCCCTCCGCTTACTCCACGGCTTCCTGTTCAAAATTCTAGTCTGAATCTAGTCCAAGTTTTGCTAGTATGCGCTCAAGATCATCGGCTGAGTAATATTCTAGCTCTATTCTCCCTTTTTTGGCCGTGCCAATAATTCTCACCTTTGTTCCAGTAGCCCGTTGCACCTTGGCTTCCATTTCTCTCCATTCAGTTTGTAGGGCATTTTGTTTAGAAGAATTGGTCAACCCATTGGGTTTATTCCCCTTACTGGCTTCTGATACTGACTTCACAAGCCTTTCGGTTTCTCTTACCGAGAAGCTCTTGGCGAGCACCTCTCTCGCGAGGACAAGTTGACTATCTTTATCCGATATTCCAAGGAGAACTTTTGCGTGCCCTACACTTAAATTCCCGTAGGATACTAATGACTTTACTTCTTCGTTTAGTCCCCGAAGCCGTAAAGCATTAGCAACAGCGGCCCGGCTTTTCCCCACTTTGATAGCAACTTGTTCTTGGGTGAGTTTGAAATTTTCCATAAGACGCGCATAGCCATCTGCTTCCTCTATTGGATTTAGATCATCACGCTGTAAATTTTCGATTAGAGCTAATTCTAAAACCTCAAGATCCGTAACTGTCCGAACAATGACCGGAGCCTTTTTGAGCTCTGCACGCTGAGCAGCACGCCACCTACGCTCACCGGCAATCAATTCAAATTTTTTGCCTGACTTACGCACAATTAGGGGCTGTATGATCCCTTTTTCTCGAATTGATTCCGTTAGCTCAGCTAATTTTTCTTCGCGAAATGTTTTCCTAGGTTGCAGTGAACTAGGCTGAATTTCTGTAATAGCCACTTCCTGAACAGATTCTCCATCCTCAGGACGAGGCTGTGGGGATGTAATCACTGACGGCTGCTGCGAGCCAATTAGAGCACCTAAACCTTTACCAAGAGCCTTTCGAGCCATTTAATAAGCGTACCGATCCCAATAAAGAACGTCAATCACTGCATCCAAAATCTAATGAACTATATTTGCTCATACACTCCTTGGTCTCGCTTTTCATAGATTCTAAATCCAGCTGACTTGGCTTCAGAGGGTGCAATGGGTTTCAACAGCTTTGGAGTATGAATAGAAGCAATGCATTTTCTGACAGCCTTTTTGCATAATGGGCAAGCTTCCAAACGAGGGCGGCTAATGGGACGCATAAGCTCAAATACGCCTCCACATATGTTGCAGTCGCCCTCCTTAATTTCATAGCAATAAATAGGCATTTAAACTAGCAATTATGAGAAAGTTTCGCCAACTGATCTCTGAGAAGCGCGGCATCTTCAAAACGCTCATCATCAATAGCTTCCTGGAGGTCTTGTTTGATCTTCTTGATTTTTAGATCCTCATAGCCACTCGGTATTTTCCCGTGATGCTTGTTCCCTTTCTGGCAATCATTAAAAACATCCTCTAGCATCTCATCAAAGACTTCATAACACCTAGAGCAGCCGAGTCTTCCGGTTTTTCGAAGATCCTCATTAGTAAAACCACATTCGGAACAAACATTGGCGTCTTTTTTCCCCTGCTTTGAAGGTAAGAGTAAGGACTTGGCGGAAATCTCTGCTGCTTCGTCTTCCATTACTTTGCAAGGATCTGGTATCCCTTTCTCAGCTGCTACTTTGGAAACTGCTTCCCAAATGTCAAAGTCTATCAAATTGTCCTGATTGATTTCTGGTATACACTTCTCGCACACATGTACCTCTACAGATTTGCCATTCACAAGCTTAGAAAGGTGGCATGTGGACTTACAACCAGGACAAAACGTACATTCCATATCTATCTATACCATTAGCACCGTATATAGGAAATGCAACTATCACTCTACCTATGCTATTCATTTAGGAATTCCTAAATTCTCTTTAACATAAGAACGGACTCTATTGACCGACTCATTGCCTGAATCGTAAAGGGCTTTTGTATAGCAGCATTAAAACCATAATGTTCATAGTCAGCCATAACAGGATTATCTGAGTACCCACTAAATACTATTGCTAACGCATGTGGATCATATGTTCGTAAAAGTTCTATAGCTTTTTCACCACCCATGCCAGCACGAATTGTGAGATCCATAATCACTAAATCATATGGATCCGAATTTTCGCTAGCCTCTTTGTACATTTGTAAGGCAATACCACCTTCCGGTGCAACACCGACGTCGTAACCCAATCGCTTTAACAGCCTAGTCATTACAGTGCGAACTGATTTTTCGTCATCCATCACAAGAATCTTTGCCGTTCCACGAACAGGTGCTACGTGTTCTGGATTATGCACAACACATACATCCGCAAGCGCAGGAAGGTAAATAGTGAAAGTTGTTCCTACTTCTAACTCTGATTTGGCGCCGAGATAACCATCATGCTTTTGTACAATCGACAAAGTAGTTGCTAGGCCTAAGCCATGGCCACGAGATTTCGTTGTAAAGTAAGGATCATATATTCTATCAAGATCTCTTGGGTCAATACCTGAACCTTTATCTTCTACAGAAATAGAAACATAGTTACCTTCGAGACTTGGCAAGTGAGGATGATTAACTTGTGTTTCATTTTTCGCACGTATCTTTATCACGCCACCCTGTGACATAGATTGAACCGCATTGATGACAAGATTTTGAATCACCTGCCCTATTTGAGCCTGGTCAATATTTGCAGCCATGAGATTGTCATCAAATTGAAAGTCTGCTGTGACATTAGCCCCATGCAACGCGAATATAGCTGACTCCTCTACAAGTGTCTTCAAGTCGGCCACACGTTTGATGGGCGCTCCACCTTTTGCAAATGTCAAAAGTTGCTGAGTCAAATCTCTAGCTTTAATTGAAGCCCTTTCACTTTCATCTAGGCAATCATAGATATCATCATCTGTCTCAACTAACGACTTAGCTAATGATAAGTTTCCCAGTATAGGACTCAGAATATTATTGAAGTCATGAGCTATCCCTCCTGCTAATACACCCAGTGATTCCAAGCGGCTCAGCTTTTCGTGTTCTTCCGCCATCTGCCTACGCTCTGTAATATCAGTTATGGTTCCAACATACCCCGTTACATTACCTTCAGCATCTCGCTCTGTTGCTGCTTGGCCATACACCCAGGTAATATTACCATTACGATGAACAAAACGAAACTCATGCATAAAGCTCATTTGTGCTTCATTAGCCATTTTCCAAGAACAATCTAAATCATCAATATCATCTGGATGAACGGCTAAGCGCCAATTGATCCCCTTGAGGCTTTCAATGCTGCAACCAGTCAATTCGCAACAACGCTGATTGACATAAAACCATTCGCCTTCACATGTCGCACGGAAAATACCAACTGGCGATGCTTCAGCCAACGCCATATAATTTCTTTCACTTTCCTCTAGCGCTTCAATAGCTTGCTTGCGCTTGGTAATGTCTCTCACGACTGAATATATCATTCCCGAGTCACGATATTGGCTTGCATTCCAAGCCAACCAACGGTAGCTACCGTCTTGGCATCTGAAGCGATTTTCAAATCCTATGAGGTACTGCTCTGGGGCCCTTAAACTGGCAAAGGCTTTCTCAGTAGAAACAACGTCATCTGGGTGAATAAACTCAAGTAGTGGTGTTCGCATGAACTCTGCAACTTCAAAGCCCATGGCACCCTCCCAAGCTGGATTGATCACCCTAAAGCGTCCTTCAAAATCTGTGACACAAACCATATCCGCAGAAATTTGAAATAACAATCTGAACTGCTCGGCTTCAGCAAGAGCCTCACCCAAAGACTGCTCATTCTTTCTGCTTTCGGATATATCTTCTAGGTAACCACAGGCTTGAAGTTGACCCTCTTTATCAATAACACTAAAGGAATCTCTAATCCACCTTATCGAACCATCAGGTTGACAAAATCTATACTCTAAAACGACTTCATCTCCATCCACGAGACCATCAAACTCTTTTACCATTTCCTGACGATCTTCTTTGTGAATACGTTCCCACCAAAATTCAGTCCTGCTCAAAAAATCTTGAGACTGATATCCCAAGATATTAATCACACTTTGACTAAGAAACCGGAATGAACGCCCTTCTTTCATCAGGTCTCTCATATAGATACACGCCGGAACCGCACTTAAAAAGTAACTGAGTTCCCTACGAATCTCATCTTTTTTATCCCAACGCACTTCTTCGTTTTGAGTCAAAACAGACTCTCTGATCATAACGCTACTTTCTTGCATATTATCTCCGTGTAAGATAGTTCCCGAATAACAAACAACTATTCATATTCTCCATACTGAAAACACGAGCCATACTTCGACGACCGATATAAAAATATCAGAATTGTTTTAGCATATGCCACAAGATATTGTTAACACTTTGGTAATAACTTGACAAATAAAAGTATAAAGATCAAAAAATCAACGACTTATGAAAATTCGTACTTTTTCACAATGAAATAAAGCTTTTTGTAAATTTATACTTTAACCCAGATGATCCAACAGAAGTTGAACCAGATGCATAAAAGTTTAAGCCGCAAGAAAAAGACAGCAGACAAAGATGCATGGAATCACATCGTCTGAGCAATGCTTTTAGTTGTAAGCGAAGGCGAAACTATCCAACGCTTGAAGCCCAGTCCCGATAGACTAGCGACAGGGGTCTCAATAACTGATACCTCCAGCGGGCCGCTATATGTCTTGAGTCCAAGATCTTGCACAAATTTTTAAGTCTCTATGGCATCATTCGGGCTTCACTTTGTATAGCCCCCCTCTACTACACAACCCGAAAACCCATCAAATCATTTGCCTGTATTGATTGAGAAGTAATTTGATTAGCAAATTTTGATCATCATGATCAATCAAGCCTTCATTATGTAACAGAGTCGAGCCATAACTATTATATTTATCTTTGTCATTAATGCAGCATCTCAACGACGGGCCTGACATAGCATTAGCCCTGAGTTAAGCCCTTAGTATTAACCACCCTCAGTAAATAAATGATTCTTCTTACACTGTTGCATTTTCTAATGAATAGACAGCAGCACCTAATCCAGCCTGTCCATTTTCTGTCTTGACTAGTGAAAGCATCTAAAGATATGTCTAGTGCCTTGGTACTTGGATCCATGTCAATATCAAGCGACCAATCCGTTGAAAAGATTAATGAGTGCTTCAATCTACTGGATACTCCGGTAGAACCGGGGTATGACAAAAAATGGATCTTTAAAATGAATTCAAAAATGTTCTCCTTCTTTTTTTGCACCTTATTGACTGCTTTGGGCTTTCACTGTAATTTTGTCACAGTTCAAAGGAAATAGGCTTCTTATCTTATTTCTAGAACATGCATAGTTAAAAGATGAGATCTACAATCATCTAAATCATCCCGCAAGGGATCTATTCATAGCTGAACCACAAACATCTATTGCAACTGTCCAGCGCGGTTCTGCTGCACTAACCTTTAAGTCTCTCTGGCAGGATTTAACATGGAACGACTCCGTATTCCGCAAAGAACAATTTAGGTGTGTGATTATCATACATAGCGACAGATATTAAAGGAAAATTGCTAGCCTAGATAAACAAACAGTAGATAATCTACTAGACACACATAGAACTTTATATTATCTTGTACGCTTTAGAATTTTTAAAAATATAATATATAACTATAAATATCGTAAATTGATAAAATTCCATGTCATGGTACACACTCGTTATCAAGAAATCATAAACCCTTAGCTTTTACAGCATCTTCAATAATACTTTACGCTATTGGCATTTGATTTGCTTAATTTTATCCGCAACGATTGATCATTATTGAATAATTAATAAAAGAATAGAGAAAATACGAAAATTACATTTATAATTGGAAAGTATAATTCACCTTAAAAACAAAACTCAAACATGTTGGCTATTTCCATGACTCGGAAGACACTAAATTACAATCCCGTAGTAGTGATAGAAGATGACCCAGATCAGCTTAGGATTTACGGTGATTTGATAAAAAAAATTGCTCCAGAGGTCGACCTTGAATTACTGAGTTCCGGTAAAGAGGGTTTAGCAACCATTAAAAAATATAAGCCTAGGTTAGTCATTACTGACCTTCGCTTACCTGACGTAGATGGTCTAAGCCTTTTATCTGAAAGCTTGAGGCGACACCCCGATTTAGCACTGGTTGTTATTTCAGGATTTCCTGGCCTTAAGAATATTCAAGCGATTACTAAGGATGCAGGAAATATTACGTTTTTCTCCAAGCCATTTGATCGCGATATTATTACGGCATGCTTTAAGTCTATATTAGATACAAAGAAGGCAGACAGCGTGATTCAAGGAATAAGCCTTATGAATATTTTACAAATTATAGCTGCAGATCATAAATCTTGCCATCTTGAAATACAATACCATACAGGGTCCATTGGATACCTTGACATTATAGAGGGCAGAATTCGTTACGCTGAAGTTAAAGAAAAAATTGGAATACATGCTCTGGAGGAGGTCTTGACCTGGGAAAATCCAATCATTCAGATTTTTAATAATCCACAAACTACTGAAACCAATATTGATGATTTTCCTATCGACCGTCTGCTGTTAAAGCTCTGTTATCTGATTGATCATAATACTAGAGTGGACAGCCCGACAACATGACTGATAAAAACAAAAGCGACACCCAAATCACAGTAAAAGAAAGCTCTTTCTTTAGTCGCTACAGAGAGATATTCATCGCTATCATTCTCTTTATTATCGTGGATTTAGGAGTGCTGACTCTTAATTTCTTTACTGCTATCCAGTTATCCAAAGATGCAGTTGGAATCAATTTGGCAGGTCGCCAGCGGATGCTTTCGCAGCGAATTACCAAATCACTTCTATCAATCGATTCTTTAACCAAGCAGGGTCAACCCATCCAAAATGCTATAAAAGAGTTAACTCTCTCTTACGAACTATTTGATAACACCTTGAAAGCCTTTGACATGGGAGGCTTTACCACAGGAGCCACCGGCAACCAAGTAACCCTAGAAGCAGCTCAAGAAATAAAGGCCAGGCAAGCAATTATCACAGGTAAAGCACTCTGGGAGCCTTTGCGTGAGCTTCTAAAGCCGGTTTTACTTTCACAAGACAAGGTGAACTTAGACGTCCTGCAAAAAGCTATAGACTACGCTAAAACAAACAACCTAGCTCTGCTAAAAGAGATGAACAACCTGACCGTGGCTCTTGAGCAAGAAGCTAACTCTCGAACAGCTTTTCTTCGACTCATTCAAACACTAGCTATTATCTTTCTGATCGGAAACTACGCATTTATCATCTATGACTTCTTTACCAAAATCCGTAGAAGTGACCAACGCGTTGAACAAAAAAATAGAGACCTTGAGGAGGTCGTAGAAAGTCTTAAAGAAACAACTTTCCAACTTGAAAGCTCACAAAAAGAAACAAACACCATTCTAGAAACGGTAAGGCAAGGCCTCTTGTTAATTAATTCTGAATTTAAAATTTCAGATAAACATTCGCATGAGTTAAATGAGATGTTTCATATAGATGATTTAGCTGGTGCTAATTTCTTAAATATTATGCAACGCCTCCTCACCCAAAAAGACTATTACACCTGTCGTGATTACTGTGAAATGCTTTTTGATCCTAGGAAAAAGGAAAAAACCCTGCTAAAAATCAATCCATTAGACGAAGCGGAAGTGCACTTCCAAGAGAAGTCAGGAATATTTACCACGAAGCACTTCGAATTTCAGTTTAAACGAGTGCTCATTGAAAAAGAAATCACCAATGTGTTTATTAGCGTTCGGGACATATCAACTCAGGTTCGACTCGCCAATGAACTCAAAGAGTCTGAACTTCGTAAAGAAGTTCAGTTTAATCTGCTCCTCTCTCTCTTGAATGTTGACCCTGCTGACATCAAGGCCTTTTGCGAACAAACAAGTAAATCTCTACTAGCATCTAATTCTGTTTTAAAGATCGAAGACTTTATTGAAGAATCTGCGACCCCTCAGCCAGATGATTCCTTGAGAAAGAAACTGGATACCGTCTTTCGACATATACACTCCATTAAAGGGCACGCCTCTTCACTAAGTATTGATTACTTTGTTGAAATGACACATGGATTCGAGGATACCATTGAGAAGTTACGCTCTAAACCTAAATTGGCTGGAGAAGATTTCCTAGCAATAGCGGCTCTGCTATCGGAAGGGAAATCAGCTATTGAAGAATGTCAAGGATTAGCAGAACGCATGAGTCTACAAGCACCAGCTTTAATTCCTTTTAGTTCTACTCAAGAAACAACGATTTCTTCTGAATGTCCACTTAAAAGCGAAATACTATCGGAAATGGTAGTAGACCTCAGCCAAAAAACTGCCAAAGAAGCTACTATTTTTTTCGAAATTGAATCCGACTTAAATCTTGATAGACAACAGAGCACTATTCTTCATCAAGCAGCCATTCAACTCATACGCAACTCCTTTGCTCATGGAATCGAGCAGAGAGAAGATAGACTTGATCTTGGCAAAGAATCCGAGGCTCGTATTGTTATCGGCCTAAACCAGCAAGAGGACAAAAAATTAAACTTTTTTTATACAGATGATGGTGCCGGACTAAACATCTCTAAAATTAGGGCTAGAGCCCTTGAAAAAGAAATGATCTCTGAAGAAGAGGCATCTAAAGTAGCGAATGATAATCAATGGTGGCCCTATATTTTCGAACCAGGTTTTTCAACATCAGAAGAACCAGATAAAATGAGTGGCAGAGGCGTGGGACTAGATATTATTCGCCATAGCATCATGGAAGACTTACAGGGCCAAATTTTCTTGTATTCAGAGCCTAAGAAATTTTTCCGCTTCGATGCTGAAATACCTGCTCTGACATAAGGACCTTTTTAAATAATGAAATTACTTATAGTTGATGATTCGATGGTCATTCGTCGATTGATTGAAAGAAACTTGAACCCGACTCAGTTCTCAGAAATAGAAACTGCAGGCAATGGAAAGGTGGCTTTGGAAAAATTTACGGCATCGAAACCTGAGTTAGTCACAATGGATATTACCATGCCTGAAATGGATGGATTAGACTGTATTGAAAAAATATTATCCATTGCACCACAGACAAAGATTTTAGTTATCTCCGGGCTCGCAGATAAATCAACTGCTGTCGAAGCCATTAAAAGAGGTGCTGAAGGCTTTCTCCTCAAGCCCATCACTCAAGAATCTTTGGCCGAAGCCTTTACGGATCTACTAGAAGACTAAAGACATGGAAGCTGCAAGTGTCGAAATTTTTATCAAAGCTACTGCTACATACTTCTCTGTGATCACAGATACAGAAGCAGAGATTGGGACCCCCTTCCTTAAAGAAGACTTCATAGTCGCTGGTGATTATACAAGCACCATTGGCATTAGTGGTGCCCAAAAGGGGTGTATATCTTTTTCAGTTCCCAAAGCAATGATCCAAGATATCTTAAATCAAATGGGAGAAAAAACCGAAGACGAAGCCCTAATTTCTGACTTAGTTGGTGAAATTGCCAACACCATTTCTGCCAATGCCCGCGAGCATCTTGGAGCCGGCTTTATGATTTCCGTGCCTATCGTTGTCTCTGGCCCAACAAGTTCCATCCGTGTTTCAGAGAAGTTAACAACCTTTATTATACCTCTTAAATGGAAAGTCTACCAAGCCTATCTCTCCATCTCTTTGCAAAGTTTAGCCGTATAATTTTGAAAAATTAGAAAATGGAACTTACAGAAAAAGAATTAGAAAAATTCATCGCTATCACTTGCCGATGCTTTCAGAAGTTAGCACCTGAATTTTCAGCGATTGTCCCTGAAGAGCCTACCATTCAAGTCAATGACTCCGTCTTCCTAGACTTTACTGGCGTGATAGATCTTCATCAAAAAGGTAAACACGGCAAGATTTATCTAACCATGCCAGAAGGCATGATCAATGATGTATTGCAAGCCATCGGTGAAGATAAACGGGATCAAGAAATACAGCGAGACCTTATCGGCGAATTAGCTAGTACGGTTTGTAGTAATGCTAGAGAACATTTTGGTTCTACCTTAGCCATCTCCCTTCCCACCTCACTCAACCGATTTGAATCACTCAAGCTAAGCTTAGCTCCTATGCGTTTTGTCCTACCGTTAAAACTTAAAAAATACACTTCCTATCTAGTGATTGCACTAGGTAATAGTGACAAAAAGAAGAGTTAATGCTATGGAACAAGATCAGCTATACCGTATTTATGAGCCTACAGACGCTGTTGATCCGCAAAAGCCCCTCCCTGCATTCCATTGGTATTTTTTATCTCGCATTGACGGAGTCAGCACCTGTCTAGAGATAGGGCAAGAATTGGATTATTCCGAGCCAGCAGTTTATAGTGCTATTGAAGGCCTTTTAGCTGCTGGAGCTATTAAAGAGCGCCTCTGGACCTTTCACGAATTTTTCCCCGCTGCTGAGTCTGAACCCTCATCTACATTATCTATGAAGGGTAATAAGAAATATTTGCTAAAAGACGTCATTGATTTCATCACCTCGAGATCACCTAGTGATATGGAAGGTAAGCTAGTAGTGTATCGAGTCTTTTTGCAAATTCCTCCTGAATTTCTTGAAGAAGAAGGCATCACCTCATTTGATTTCAGTGAATCTGAATTAGAAATCAAAAGCAATAAATTAAAAGATGCCATTAGCCAAGCCACCAGTAATATTTTAGGCGTTCCATACAATTGGAATAAATAAATCTAGAGCATTTTCTCATGCAATCCGAATAGAGTAGAAAAAGGGATCTCAATAGGTGATACGCTAGGAGCTCTCTATTTCTCTAAGGACTAGATCTTAAAGTCTCTACTGCATCACCCGGGCTAAATATAAACACTCTTTTCGTCACGCTCGAGTTGAACCGGAGGGTCCAGGTTGCGGTAGCTTCTAGCTATTCACTCCAGAGATGAAAAACGGGTTCTTAGAAATAATGATTGATTTTAAAAACGCTCTCTAGCCCAAATTAACTAACGACTAGTTCTCGGCCTTAATTCTAAAGAAAAGTCGCTCACCCGATATTTCGTCAAATCCAGTGTCATATTGAATGGTGAGCGTCTCGGTTCCATCACCGTTACTCACAGGAGCTAGTATTACACTTGTATCTCTTTCATCTATGGGTACCCATGACCCGTCAGTAAGATCTTCAGAAACTTCCATACGGTAGGTAATTCCCGGCGCATGGCTTCGTCGTGTGTAAGTAAATGTTGAAAAGATATCATTGACCATGATGTCTAGTTTTCGACTATTGATAGCTGAGTTGGGATTCGTTCCAAAAAAGTACTCATAGCGATTGATATACCCGTCATTGTCTGTATCTAAATCACCAGAATTTTCCGCTAACCCGTTGACAATCTCCCAACTCAGATAGTCGTCTACGGGAGTTAGGTGTTGCCTTATTTCCAGCCAATTCATATTGAAATACCGACTTCCAAATACCAAGCGAAGCTCTTGGATACCTGAATCCAACCAAACTACGGGTCCAGTAACGTCTTGCCAGGCCTGCAGGCCCGCTCCATCTGTATTGAAAGTTATAGGCCCGGTAATATCTACCTCGCCTAATTCCAGATGAAACTGTTTATTGCTAGTACGATCACTAGCGACTCTACCAAACACTTGATAATATCCAGGCGTAGCTACATTCATGTCATACGCCAACCACTCATTTCTCTGAATAGAGGAAACATTAAAGCCTCCCTCAGTTGCACTTTGAATATCGACATCTGTATCTCTATAAGCGCCACCTTCATTTCCGCTACTTTTATCAAAATAGGCGACTCCACTACCCCCTTCTTTAAATTCCTCAACTTGTATTTTACCTGGAACAGGGGGGTATGGCAGCACATTCTCAACCCACTCCGTGATCATGGCAATAGCAGCTTCATCCAGCTCATAGCTTGCTAAGGGAGGCATCCGGCTAAAACCATCCGAAGCTTGTAAACGATGTAAGAGAACAGATTTTTCAACAGCACCTGGAACAATGGCACGGCTCTCAGAATCACCCCCGTCATCACTTAACAGACCACGTATGAGCCCCATTTCCTCAATTGGTGTTGAAAATCTAGCATCCCAAGAGGTTGGAGAAGTTCCACCTGGTTGGTGGCAACTGACGCAATTGACATCCAGGTAGGATTTCACTTTTGTTTCAAGACTAGCGGTTAAATCATCTGCCGCAAATACTTTGGGCAGACTGGAAACTTTCCCTATATTGCCGTTTGTAAAATAACCAGCCTTACGTAAGGCCACCAATTGATTTTGTGACTCTGCACCAAAGAGACGTTCCCTATTTAGCTGACGCGTATTAAAGCTTAAGGCATGTCCACCTGCATCTGTGTGACAAGTTCTACAATCATTACGACTTGGATAGAGCCATGTTTGATCTACCATAACTCCACCATCATCAATTGTGAAAGTTTCTTCCATGCCATTTTGATCTACTAAAAATGCATCGGTCTGTTCTTCATTCCAGCGATAGGATAAACCATAGCTGGCACTATCAGTTTTGACTAAAAAGCGAGTCTCGACGCGGCGTTCTGAGGCTGGATTCCCTCTCTCGAATTCTAAGTCAAAATGTTTGATCCAGACCATTCCAGTTGGAAATGCCCAATTACCCTCCGAGGAAAATACGATATCATCATCTAAATTTGGTATAGAAAACCAGCGTCGCTTCTTAGCATAGTCAGACCAAAAGCTAACATTCGGCGCATACTCCACTATACCTACATAAGGTGTAAAATTTACAAGATCCGAAAAGGCTCCGGTATCAGATAGTTTTTCAGGAATTGGGCTGCCGCTTATATTGCCACCTTCGAGCTCTAGAATTCTACCGCTACCAATATTAACAGCCAGAAGATTGTCACTTATTGGATGGGAACCAAAAGCAACAAGGCCTGGCTCATTGGCAATTATATCACTCTCCCATACACCGGGTGATATCTCAATAAGCGCCCACACACGACCATCATAACTGTCAGCCGTAATATATTTCTCGGAAAGCTCAGAAAAAGGGCCGCGGTAAACGATTCCTCCGATCACCGACTGCGCTCCTTCATGGGCATACTCAAAGATAGGATCTATTTGTGATAAACCAGCAGGTGGATTTTCACTTACTCCAGGAGTCCTTATTGTTCCTTCAAAATATCTCCAACCATAATTCCCACCCTTAGTAATTAGATCTACTTCTTCTCGCTGGTCTTGCCCCACATCACCTACGAACAATCTTCCCGTGGGTATATCAAATGACATCCGCCAAGGATTACGCAGTCCAACCGCCCAGAATTCTTCCCTTACTAAACTTGGAAAAGCTATATCCAGTCCAATAAATTCAGTAGCTCCCACAAACGGGTTGTCCGGAGGAATACCATAGCGAGCTACTCCATTGTCTAAAGGTATGGCATCATGGGGATTAGGTTCTAGACTGCCCGGCTTTTTATCGACATCAATACGTATAATGCCTGAGAAAAAATCTTTATCTATACGTTGACTATTTTCGAATCTATCATCAGCTCCACCCTCGTCACCTAACGATATATATAGATAGCCATCCGGACCAAAATGTACATCTCCACCGTTATGATTACCAGCATCATCGACTTGATTGATCAAAATGAGCTCTGAATTAGGATCACCCTGCAAACGATTCCTTGAGGAAACGGAGAACCGTGAGAGAACATTCCTGCGATCGCCAGGTGTTGTATAAAAAACATAAAAATAACCAAGCTCTATATATCGGGGATGAAAATCCATCCCTAACAAACCCTGTTCACCACGATTCCGAACAAGCTCTGATATATCTAAGAATAAAGACTTTTCCGGGGTCCCGGAAAGATCACTGATTACATAGACTCTACCTGTTTGCTCAACCACATATAAATTGTCTAACTGGCCAGGGGCTTGAACAATGGCCACAGGACTCTCAAATGTGATATCAGAGAACGCCTCCTTAAACCTGAAGCCTTCAAAAGTAGGAAGCTCATCAGGCAAGGTTAGCGTTGTATTTGCTTCTCTTTCTAACTGCCCATGGCAATGCAGACAGCTGCTCGAGACAAGAACCCATACTAACAATCTTTTCATACCTCTAGACTTGTGTGATCAAAATTTTTTAAAACAACAGAAAATCCTCTGAAGACTAATTATAATCACAATTAAGACTAATCCAAGCAGATTAATCGATTACTTTAGAACTATTCAAAATAGCTAGATCCTTTTTACAAATTTCAGAATGATATCATGGGAGCTGGAATTTTTCTGATTGTCTTGACGACCTTTCGATAAGCCTAGCGGACCAGACTTTGTCCAGGAGGTCTGGTAGATATAGGGTTAAGGCTATCGAGCTGATGAAGCGAATCTCTAGTGATGAAAACCGCATCGCGTAAGCGATGATCCTTTTATTTCGCACGCGGCTTAGAAATCAATTTCGTTTGCCATAACGCGTTGACCATTTTTCATAGGTGTCATTCAGTGCGCATTAGTCAAATCAGAGTGTTTTCGTAAGATGACGAAATCACTTGCGCATTCTACATGATGATACATGTTAAATTCCTTACGACATCATATCTAACAGAACAAGGAGTCTAAGTTGAATAGAATATGGAAACCTCTTTTATCAATTATACTATTAGTCACTCTAGGCTGGGTAGCATTCGGATTCCTGGGGATCCAAGCTCTTTTTTTTGATAATCAAGTAAAAGAAGATGTACCAGATTCCATTATGAAATTGATTTCAAAATCTCCACCGCAAGATGCTGTAGCCGACAAAGTAGATTCTATCGAAAGAGTGCTTGGAAAAGGAGCATTCGAGCAAGGGGACAGCACTTACTCAATTTCAGGCAACGCCTTTTTGAGCCAGATTGGAGAAGTTATAAATCTCACTTTTACGGATTTTGAAGTGTCAAATGGACCCGATCTCTTTGTTTACGCAGTAAGAACCGATACCACTGTAAATAAGACAATTAAAGAAACGGTAGCAAAGGGAGAATTTATTAATTTAGGAACTCTTAAAGGAAACATCGGAAACCAAAATTATACTTTAGATAAACAACTTGACCATAAAGCCTATCAGGTCATTTCCATTTGGTGTAGAAGATTCAGCAGGAATTTCGGCTCCGTCAAACTCTCTCCAAGTCGGCTGGAATTAATTAGTCGGCACTGAAAAAAGGTATTTTTAAGTATATTGGATACTCGAGGTATGACTTTGGGGTAATGGAGCAATTCTTGTAGCAAAGTAGAGTCTGATTTCTTGAGGCATGTGTGATATGGCATGAAGTAAACGAAG
>JBCCXA010000019.1 GCA_039192515.1 Verrucomicrobiota bacterium
CTAAAAAGGATGTTTTTGAGACCCAAAATGACACTGATCATTTTGCGCTATTTTTATCGATATAGTAAAATTTAAATACTCGTATGTTGATTTAATTTATTAAAAAAAGTAAAAACCAGTCTTGTCGATCGGCAAATTCACTTCATGATGTGGCATCTTGCGAATCATTGGAGAAGGTGCCATGATCATGAATATATCTTCTTTGGTTTTAAAATGCCAAGTGACTCGGGTAAAAGAGTATCCCAAGGTTTGCTGATCAACCATAAAGAGAGAAGAAATGAATATAAGAAAAGCAGATGTTGCCTTTGTAGAGGAGCTTGTAAGTAGGGCTGGTGACAAGGATATGACCATGATGGTCACAATAAATAAGCAGAAACTTTACATCCCTATGAGTAAGAAGGAGTCTATACGGCTTTCTGAGATATGTGAGGCTCAGGGGTTACCGAGGACTGAGTTACTCAAGAGGCAGCTTTCACAGGAAAAGGTTTATGCGTAAGGCTGCTTTCTTCCAAATGTAGGAGACATGAGGATGAAGTCTTTAGGTTGATGAGTCTCCGGAAGACAAGAGCGACTGGGAGCCTTTGACGGTGGTTTCAAGTAGACTACTTGAAATTCCTAGCTCTTTATCGCTGAAAGAACAAGCTCCCTCTCATTATCGGGGTCTGGAAGCCTCAGGTCTCAGAAAGATTCGAGGTATAGGCCGATCGGTTCATCAGGATTTTAATCAGGGCCTTTAAGCGTTAGCTTGCCTAGATCATATAGCCTCGTAAATACAATATCCTTTTGGTCATTGGCTAGGCCTAGAAATCTCTGGATTTGATTTAATTGAGCAACAGCAAGCAGTTCGATATGGCTGTCTACTATTACTTCTTCTTGGCTAAGTATCTGTCTTAGGTCATCTTGGATACTGTTAAATTTGTATTTGTTCTGATCTAGTTTCATTTTTAAATCTTCTACTTCTTCAGGACTCAATCTAAAGCGCTCGGCTAAGACATCTAGAGCGTTTTACATTTAGTTATTATCATTCTGTACATTATAAGGGTATGGAACTATAAGCTTAAGGATGAAAGCATATAGTAAGGATTTAAGAGAGAAGATCATAAGAGCCCTAGAATCAGGCATGAGTCAAACACAGGCATCAATAGCCTTTGGAGTTTGCCGAATGACGGTGTCTGGATACTGGCAGCGCTATAAGAAAGAGGGTCAGGTCTATTGTAAGCAAATAGGAGGTTATGGTAAAAGTAAACTAAGAGGGCTGAAGACGAGGTCATCAAATGGATTGAGGCCAAGCCTGAACTCACACTCAAGCAACTAAGCCACAAGCTAGAAAAGCATTGTGGGATCAAACTGACCCTTAGAACCTTACATTATCACTTAAAGAAAATGGGCTATAGCTTTAAAAAAAACGTTTCGGGCCAGCGAGCGTGGGCGCACTGATATACAAGCCAAACGCCAAGAATGGATGTGGTATCAACTCCGCTGGAATCCACAACGACTTGTTTTCCTTGATGAGACAGGAGTCAATACCAAGATGACACCTCTCTATGGCCGGTCCTTGCGAGGCCAAAGGTGTCAGAGCCATGTTCCATACGGGCATTGGAATAGTTCAACATTCCTAGCAGCCTTAAGACATGAAAAGCTTACCGCCCCACTACTCATTGAAGGGGCAATGGACGGAGCGGTGTTCGTAGGCTATATCGAGCAGCAACTCTGCCCCACTTTGGAGCAAGGTGATATTGTCATCTGTGATAATTTGCCAGCTCACAGGGTCAAAGGGGTCAGAGAAGCTATCGAAGCTGCAGGAGCCAAACTTTTTTACTCACCAGCTTAGAGTCCTGATCTCAACCCTATCGAAATGGCTTTTGCAAAGTTTAAAACACTTCTTAGAGATGCGGCTAAGAGAACTTGGGATGATTTAGTTGAGGCCGTAAATGACGCCTTTGACTCTTTTACTTCCCAAGATTGCACAAACTTCTTTAGCCATTGTCACTATGTATAAACCTAAATGTAAAATGCTCTAGGTGGGCGCGTTCGAGGAGTTGTAGTTCTTTATGTGGAAAAAGAGAAAGTGGATAATGCAATCCCTTTCATATTTTTGGGGGATTATTTTCAGAGAGACACCCACTCATTTCGCGAGGGATCTCATCAGTAAGAGTTCTAATCTATCTTTTAGGGTCCAAATGCCGGTTTATGAGCTTATTCCTATACCTTTGTGGGAAGGGTCACCGCCTTTTGAGCCTAAGAGAAAAGAATTTGTAAATTATCATCCTTAGATGAGTATTAGGAGTATGGCAGCCTTGGAAGTATTTTTTCAATCCGAGACCAGACGTCCCATAAGAAAAATCTCTATGAAGAAATAGCAAAGGCTCTGGAAACAGTGCCTTTGCTTATCTCAGAGTAAAAAAAGAGCTTTTAAGCCGTGACAGTCTCGCCGAGAGCTTTTTTAATCTCGGCAAAGTTTGGCAAGTCTTTCGGTGTAGGCGTTTGCTCACTGTAAATAACTTCACCGTCTTTATTAATGACGAAAGCGGCGCGCGCACTGACGGATCCTAAACCTAAGAGATCAGGCAGTAATACGTCATAATCCTGGGCTGTTTTCTTGTTGAGGTCACTCAAAATTTTGATGTCAATTTTCTCTTTTTGAGCCCACACTTCTTGAGCAAATGGACTATCCACACTGATAGCATAAACTTCAGCATTTAGTTCCTCATATTGCTTAATTCCAGAAGTGATATCGCACATTTCTTGAGTGCATACACTAGTGAATGCTAATGGGAAGAAGAGCAAAACAGTATTCTTCTCGCCAAAGTTATCACTAAGCGTGATGTCTTGAATCCCTTCGTTTGTTTTGCACTTTAGGGTGAAGTCGGGAGCTTTAGTTCCAACTGTTATAGCCATAATATCTCCTTTGGTTTTGGGTTACTGGGAAACGGGTTGTTTCTCGGATTCTTTTTCTTCATTTTCAGCAATATCCTTCATTGCAGCCTTGCGTGAAAGTTTGACTCTTCCTTTGTCATCAATACCAATGCATTTTATCCAGACTTCCTCTCCAACTTTTACAACGTCCGCAACTTTATTGACGCGTGTGTCAGATAATTCTGAAATATGCACAAGACCATCTCGTCCAGGAAATACTTCTACAAAAGCACCAAAGTCCTTGATAGAAACAACGCGGCCACGATAGATCTTGCCAACGATGATTTCCCCGCACATACCATCGACAATTTCCTTGGCACGCTCCATACCTTGAGGATTGGTACAATAAATTTTGACAGTCCCATCATCATCAATATTAATTTCTGCTCCTGTTTCTGCGGCGATTCCTTTAATAGTCTTACCACCGGGTCCAATTAATAGGCCGATCTTATCAGGATTAATTTTTAAGGTCTCAATGCGTGGAGCATACTTGGATAATTCGTTACGAGGGGATGCCATAACAGTATCCATGAAGTCCAAAACCTTTAAGCGTGATCGGGTTGCACGATCTACCGCTTCTTTAAATAATGTTAGGGATATACCGGGAAGTTTTAGATCTAACTGAAATCCGGTTACTCCATCTCTAGTGCCGCAAAGCTTGAAGTCCATATCGCCAAAGTGGTCTTCACTTCCAATGATGTCGTCGAGCAAAGTATAGCGCTTGATTTTGTTTTGCTCATCGAACTCGGTTACCAACCCGCAAGAAATACCTGCTACTGGTTTTGTGAGAGGGACGCCGGCATCCATAAGTGCTAAAGTTCCGCCGCATACGGAAGCCATTGAAGTAGATCCGTTAGACTCCATGATTTCAGAGCTGACACGAATAGCGTAAGGAAATTCCTCTTCCGGTGGAATAACCGCAACGATGGAGCGTTCTGCTAGGGCTCCATGCCCAATTTCGCGTCTGTTAAGTCCGCCGGTGCGACCTGTTTCACCCACACTGAATGGAGGGAAATTGTAATGTAAAATAAAACGCTTGGTGTCCACGCCGCCAGTGTAGCCATCAAGCTGTTGAGCTTCTTCCACAGGTGCGAGGGTAGCTAAGCAAAGTGCCTGAGTTTCTCCTCTGGCAAATAGCGCTGAGCCGTGGGAGCGCGGAATGAGATCAACTTCTCCACTGAGATCGCGGATTTTTTCAGTCGTTCTTCCATCGCAGCGTTGCTGTTTATCCAATATACTCAACCGAAAAGCTTTCTTTTGTAGGTAATCAAATGCTTGATTGATTTCAAATTCAGTAGCATCTTCAAATTTCTCTAAAATTTTAGCCTCTACTTCATCTCTTAGTGTTGAAACCGCTTTTCCACGTTCTACCTTACTGGGCGTGTAGATAGCTTTTTCAATTCGGTCGCCGGCTACTTCGTAAGCAATTTCTAACAATTCTTCACGAACCAGCATAAGGGGTACTTCACGTTTAGTTTTTCCAGCTTTTTCAGCAAGCTCATTTTGTAAGGCGACTAGTTTAGTCACTTGCTCTTGAGCGTAATCGAGCGCTGCACAGAAATCTGCTTCGGGTATCTCCAAACCAGAGCCCTCTATCATGAGCACGTCTGTTTCGTTACCGACATAGACTAGATCTAGATCACTGTTTTCTTGCTCAACATGAGTGGGGTTAGCAATAAATTTGCCATCTAATCGTGCTATTCGAACGGCTCCCACTGGTCCTGCCCAAGGAATGTCCGAGAGCATGAGAGCTGCGGATGCTCCGTTTATAGATAAAATGTCGGGGTCATTTTCACCATCAGCTGAAAGCAAAACACTAATAATTTGAGTATCATAGAGATAGCCCTTTGGAAAAAGGGGGCGAAGTGGACGGTCTGTCATTCTGGCTGTTAAAATTTCCTTTTCGCTTGGACGGCCCTCGCGCTTGAAATAGCCACCGGGAAATTGTCCCGCAGCCGCAGCCTTCTCTCGGTAATCAACAGTTAACGGGAAAAAGTCTTGTCCCTCCTTGACTTTGGTTTGCGAGACTGCCGTTACTAAAATGATTGTTTCGCCTGACCGGATAGTGACTGCACCATCAGCAAGTTTGGCAACTTTACCTGTTTCAAATGTGATTTCTTTACCATCTAGTTCGGTAGAGAGTGTGGTTGTAGACATGTGTGTTCCTCTGCTTTCTTATTATAATTTGGTTTTGATTTGATGCTATGATTTAGCAGTGAGAACGACATTTTCGAAAGAGAGGGCAGAGGACAAATCAAACTCATGAGACCTGTGGCTTTGATTTGTTCTCTGGAACTCATTAGAAAAGCCGCACCTTTCGGGCTAGAATGATAACATATTACTTACGTATTTTTAGTTTCTTGATAAGGCTTTCGTAACGAGGCCTGTCGGTACGAATAAGGTAATCAAGAAGCTTACGACGACGGCTGACCATTTTAATAAGACCACGGCGAGAGCTGTGATCTTTTTTCGAGACTTTAAGGTGCTCTGTTAGATGATTAATACGATGAGTCAGCAGCGCGACTTGCACATCCGCCGACCCCGTGTCGCCTTCATGCAATCCATTATCTTTAATGATATTCTGTTTTAATACTGCTTCCATAATTATTGGATCTGGAAATTTGCCTTAGCATGACCAATTCGTCAAGAAGATTTATAGGAAAGTTCAACATAGTAAAACTGCCGAGTATACTTTTTAAAAAGCCGCAATATAGCATATACATCTTAATGGCTGGGTTACAATGCTAGTGCATCAAGTTATAAACTGAGCATGGCATAAGTGATTTAATTATGGAGTTTTAGAGACGGGTTTCTTGGTTAAGTGGAAATAAGGCACAAAGAGTAGCAATGCAATTGACACAGAAATTGGAGGACGAGCAATGCCTGGAGCACTCAGTCGTGCAGATGTTTTTGAGTTGATCATGGATGGTTTCTGTAAGAGAGGTTTTCGCAGCAGAATTTTATCCCACATCACTGTGAGTTTGTTTTTCATGTTCCTACGGACTTCCCTAAGCAAGGTAAAGTCTTTTCCACGAAGTTGCTCAAAGAGCTGCTTGCTCTAGCATATTGAATTAAATTTTGAGCTGAATGGTGCAATAGAGTCTTAAAGATCTGCACAAGATCTTGGTCCCAAGAAACCTAGAGTCTGCTAGAGGTATCATCTTTTGATACATTTTGGTTGTAACCCGTCCTAAGTGGGGGGGGATTCAAGTGTTCACAGATTTTTGCGTCGGATTGGTTCTCTGATATTAGAATGACCCAAGCATCATTGGGCTAAGAGAAGATTCTAGTCATATACTCTGAAAACCATATGAATTGACTACTTCTTGAAGAAATAAAATATTCCGATGCCAACAACGACTACGCCTACTGAGATCAAAAAGAATGCCATCAGAATGGCATAATGCTTACCTAGGCTTTTATCATTCGTAAGTTGACTTTGTGAAGGCTCTACAGCTTGATTTAAAGAGGGGTTGGTTTTACTCGTATTAGACATTGTAGGTTGGCTAGAGCTTTTGTTTTTCGTGGGTTGCTTCACCGTATTAGCTTTGACTAATTCGGTACTAGGTTCGACTGCGGTGGTATTTTTACGGAGAAAGAGGTTTTGAATATCTTTATCTGATAAAGCTGTAGAGAAAATTTTTACATCATCAATTAACCCATCGAAATGATTTTCAGGGGTGAACGTTGTCACATCAAGCCCACTATCAACGTCGAAATACCAGTCATGAGGAGCGCCAAGAGCGGAGCCTACGATATCTGACCGAATGAGGTTGTGATCAAGAAATTGATCTTTAGCAGCAATGATTCCATTAAGGAAAAGTGCACCCTCGCCGTTGTCAAAGCGCAAAACAACATGATTCCATTTTCCAAAAGGAAAGTCCGTTTTAAGCGAAAAATAAAACCACGCTCTAGGATTATTATTAAAACGGGTAAATGTACCCACGAGTTGAGAGTCTTGAAGGTAGATGGCCGATCCATTGCCCGATCCGATATTTAAAATAAATTGTTTGATTGGTCTGGACGCCGAGCTTTCTTTTGTTTTGAACCACAAGGAATAGGTTCTTTGATAATGCGATTCGTTTATGAAAGAAGTTTGCCTTTTTCTTCTTCTATTGGTGATGATGGATTTGCTTGATCTGGAAGAGTCAAACTGCATCGAGTGACTACCTTCTACACGATCATCAGAAAAAGTGATGTTTTCAAGCTGTAGTAAATCGTGATTTTTCATGGTGTCATTACCATTCTCTTCCATGCGCCAGTGGATGGTGGGTTCAAGAGTAGTGGCCTGTGAATATGAGTAAGGGCAGAAGAGTAGGCAAATGAATGCGCAAGCGGTTGGTTTCAAGGACATGACTAGTAGACTGATATATCGACCATTAAAAATTTCATATTACTGATTCGGAGAAAAACCTAATAACTTTGTTGAACCTATAATAGTTGCTATTCAGTTACAAATCAGTAAGTAGGCCAGGATGGCGGCAGTGGAGGTCAGGGTACCGTTGCTGCCTTTCAGCCCTGGCGGGGTTCGCCAGCCGCCACTCCACCATCACTGGTGAAAAGAGCATATCTTTTTAGTAAAGGTAAGACAAGCATTGACTTTTAGGGAAATTGTAAGTTTTTGCTAACGAATCTATTATTCGAGCTATATGGTTCAAAGAAATGGCTCGAGCGGGTTTGTCTTACCTTTTAGCCATCCTATTATGATGTTTATACCAATAGATGGACCGGAGTGAGGAATAAATTTGACAGATTTCGGGCATAGAGATCGCATGTTGCTAGCAATCACAGCAATACCTAAGTCTGTGGTCGCCATCATAATGGCTACTAGCAAGTTCGAGTCAGGCACTCCCTCGAGTCCACCGAATATATTCTGATAGAGTTGAGGGTTTCGATTTTTTGGGAAAAGAATAACTTTTTGATCTTTTAGATGTGAGAGTTTCAGTCTTGTTTTTTTACTAAGGGGGTTATCTTTAGAAATGGCAAAACCTAGTTTGTCTCGAGCAATTTTCGAGGAGGAAATATTTTGGTGTTTAAGTGAATCTAGAAAGAAACCGCATTCTAGGGATCCGGAAAGAATTTTTTGCCGGATTCCTGAGGAAGAATCTTCTTTTAAAGCTAGTTCATAATCTGGATATGCCCTTTTGAATTTAATCAATGGCTCGTGAATAAAGTTAAATACTGGCATTCCTACTATGCGAATTCGCATGAGTCCTGCCTTGCTAGATGCTGCGTTCGAATAACAGAAAACCGAGAATTTCCTCCAGCTCCTTGATTCTACGGCTTAATGCCGGTTGGATGATCCGGAGCTCTTCAGCCGTTATGCGATAATGAAGGTTTTTAGAGAGAGCCGTAAACGCCTTAAATGGGAAAAGGAAAATCTTTCGTGTAAAGAATTCATTATTTCATTTCAAGCATTAATAAAAGAAAATTATTATTAGAATCCAAATTAAAGATTCAAGATAATATGGTCTTGTAAAACTAATTCATGAGAAAGGAAATTGTGCTAGATAAAAATTACAGGATAAAGTTGTTGTCATATTGGGTTCTGCAAGAAACATGGGGCGCGGTTTTGTTCATGCCCTAGCAAAGCAAAGTGCCTCAGTTGTAATTCATCATTGGAAGGAGAGTTCAGCTCAAGATGTTGAGGAGACTGCACGTTTAGTTCAGAGTGTTGGATCAAAATCCCATATTGTATCATGAGATATCTCTAGCTACCCCCTCGTTAAAGATATTTTTGGTAAAATTGATATTGTGATTAATTGCTTGGGTATGGTTATCAAAAAGTCCTTTGTAGATTATACAGAAGAAGATTTTGACAAGTCTTTTAACAACAACCCTAAGGGGGCATTTTTAGTCATGAGAGAGGCTGCTCGTTGCATTCAGGAAAATGGACGAATTATTTCACCGGGCACCTAGCTTCTCAGAGCATTTACAGGTTACTATGGAGTTTACGCGGGTTTGAAGGCTCTTCTAGAGGACTTCTCACGCGCCCTTAGCGAAGGAGGTTGGCGAATGAGGTGTTACAGTTAATGTTGTTGCTCCTGGCTGAGTAGATACAGAGTTTTTCCATGGTGAAGAAAACGCAGACTCTGTTTCTGTTGCATATCTAAGCTCTGCTAGCGTGGCAAATCGTCTAGGCAAAATTCAAGATATTGTCCTTACAATAGAGTTCTTCTGTTCACCTGAAAGTCAATGGATTACAGGTCAAATATTATTTGTGAACGGTGGATTTACGACTAGGTAGGATGGTACTCAATATCTCATTTCCCTCTTATACTTTAAACCCGAATGATTCCATAGAGACTTCTAGGTCTGCCGAAGCTATTAGGCTCTAAGAGGCATTAAGTCTTCTCGAAGTATCACCTATTGAGCCCCATGTCGCTAACTTATTAGGATTGGCATTCTGCACGCTTGATAGTTGCCCTTTGCTTTCTTATAAAAGCGATGCTTATAAGACATGATGTAATAAATCTTCGTCGACTCTCTTTTGCTTGTGGCTTAAGCTTTTAGCCAGCTGGTTGAACTTCTATAACATCATTCGGGTTAAATGGAGTTGCGCGTCAGGTCAAAAAAATTCTGACCCATAATGCCATTAAGGTTCATTTGCTACTAAGCCCCATAGAATCGTGTGGACAGCCCATTAGATAAGTGCCTTTACAAGACTGACAAAGCGCATAGGTTAAGCGGGTATGTCAGGATTTTTAGCTTTAGAAGACGGATCAATTTTTAAAGGGGAATCATTTAGCGTGGAAATGACTGTGGCTGCAGAGATTTGTTTCAACACATCTATGACAGGTTATCAAGAGATGTTGACAGACCCTTCTTACAAAGGACAAATCTTGACTCTTACTTATCCAGAAATTGGAAATTATGGTGTTAACCAAGAGGATGTCGAATCAGAGCGCCCTCATGTAAGTGGTTTTGTCATTCGTGAATTGTCTCCTGTCGCTAGCAATTGGCGCAGTCGCGAGACGCTGACCTCTTATTTACAGCGTAACAATATTCCAGCCCTTAAAGGCGTTGACACTAGAGCTTTAACTAAGAAGTTACGGGAGGTAGGAGCTATGAAGGGCGTCCTTAGTACAGCAGGTATGGATGAGCAAGAGGCTGTCCGGATGGCAAAGGATTGGCACGGCCTTGAGGGCATTGATTACGTCAAAGAGGTGACTTGCAAGGAACCTTATGAATGGATGGATGAGGATAGTGAGGCCTGGGTAGATAATTATCGTCTCAAAGTGCTAAAACAAAGAGAAAAACTTCCTCCAGTGAAGCATCGGATAGTCGCATATGATTTTGGCATTAAGTATAACATACTGAGAAGGTTGAGACAGAATGGTTTTGCTGTGACAGTAGTCCCGGCCTCGACATCCGCTGAGCAGGTGATGAAGATGGATCCAGATGGGCTTTTTTTATCTAATGGTCCAGGAGATCCTTCTGCCTTACCTTATGCACATCAGGCAGTCAAAGAGCTAGTTGGTAAGAAGCCTATATTCGGTATTTGTATGGGGAACCAGATTTTGGCTCATGCTTTTGGAGGCAGAACCAAGAAGCTAAAATTTGGACACCGAGGTGGCAATCAACCAGTAAAGGATTTGGAAACGAATCGCGTTGCAATTACCTCTCAAAATCACGGTTTTGCGGTCGATGCAGAATCAATTGAAGCAGTCGGTGCCAAGGTGACGCATGTTAATTTAAACGATGGAACTTGCGAGGGGTTACGCCATAAAGAACTCCCCGTTTTTTCTGTCCAATATCATCCCGAAGCATCTCCTGGTCCTCATGATGCAGATTACTTTTTTCAGCAGTTTGCTAAAGTGATTGATAAATGCAAATAGAACAGATAAGTTAATTGCTATGCCGCGTTTGATTGTCGAGAGCCCTGACTTTGCTGGCCAAGCTTACGAGCTGACAGATCCCAAAATGACGATTGGTAGAGTTCCGGATAACATTGTTCACATACCAGACCCTAGTATTTCTAGCCACCATGGAGAATTACGCCTGGAAGGTGGCGATTATAAAATAGTCGATTTTAATTCCACCAATGGGACAAGGGTCAATGATGAGCGTATTTCTGAGTCTATTTTGCGAAATAATGATATTGTTATGTTTGGTAATGTTATTTTGCGGTATGAGTCAGAAAACGTTTTAAGCGCTCCGCCAATGCCAGATGCGATGCAAAATGCTTCTATAGGCGCGGTCGGGGGAAGAAATTCGGTGCGACCTGCCAACTTTAGCAATCTGGCTCCTTTCGCTAAGCCAGGGGCTAAAAAGGCCTCACTGCCTATGCCTCTGGTTCTTGCTGTAGTGGCAGCGTTTGCAGCTTTTGGATGGTACGTGACAAATTTATTCGTGCTGTAAATGGGCGTATTCTTTAGGGTTTTTTGAAGAAAGTAATTTTTTTCAAAAAACCCATTGACACCTATGCCTAAAAAGCCTAGAAATTTCCTTCCCCTAAACTTCTTAAGGTTGAGGTATGCCTAGTTTAATTATGGCAAATTGCTCGTGACACATAAGAAATGAGGGGGAAAAGTTTACTGGAAACAGCTTTGTCTGCCTTGGCGGACAAGGGACAACGGCTCGCCCCTGTAGCTCAGTGGCAGAGCGCGTCCTTGGTAAGGACGAGGTCGGCGGTTCAATCCCGCTCGGGGGCTGTTCCTTAAAAGCTTAGCGGTCGGAACCGATAAGTTGAAACATAAAAAACTTAAAATAAATTAAAGATAGAAAACAGATTGATACTTATTAGTTGAGGTTCAAGGAGTAGCAAAATGGCCAAAGAATCATTTCAAAGAGATAAACCACACGTAAATATCGGAACCATTGGACATGTAGACCATGGTAAAACGACATTGACCGCAGCAATTACAACAATTCTTGCGAAAAAGGGTGATGCCGAAGCCCGCGCATACGATCAAATCGATAATGCACCTGAGGAAAGAGAGCGCGGTATTACTATTAACACTGCGCATGTAGAGTATCAAACTGAGAAACGTCACTATGCTCATGTTGATTGCCCTGGCCATGCCGATTACGTCAAAAACATGATCACTGGCGCTGCGCAAATGGATGGAGGGATCTTGGTCTGCAGTGCAGCAGATGGGCCTATGCCCCAGACCCGAGAGCACATTCTTCTAGCGCGCCAGGTGGGTGTTCCGGCTTTGGTTGTGTTTTTAAACAAGGTTGACATGGTAGATGATGAAGAGCTTCTAGATTTAGTCGAATTGGAAGTTCGTGAATTGCTAAGTAAGTATGAGTTTCCTGGTGACACTATACCTATTGTGAAAGGTTCAGCTCTTAAGGCGTTGGAGTCCGGTGATCCATCTAGTGACGCTGCTAAATGTATCACTGATCTCATGGATGCTGTCGATGAGTACATTCCGATTCCTGAGCGCCCGAAAGATAAAACTTTCCTCATGCCAATAGAGGATGTATTCAACATAGCTGGACGCGGAACAGTGGCCACTGGTCGTGTTGAGCGAGGTATTTTAAATCGTAACGATGAGGTTGAGATCGTAGGAATTCGCGATACTCAAAAGACTGTTGTAACAGATATTGAGATGTTTCGTAAGATTTTAGATTCTGCTGAAGCAGGTGATAACGTAGGAATACTTTTACGTGGTGTAAAAAAAGAGGATATCGAGCGTGGCCAAGTTCTAGCAAAACCTGGGACAATTACACCTCACACCAAGTTTGAGGCAGCCGTTTATGTTCTCTCTAAAGAAGAAGGCGGACGCCATACTCCATTCTTTGCAAATTATCGCCCTCAGTTTTATTTTAGAACAACTGACGTAACAGGAGCAGTCACGTTGAAGGAAGGTGTTGAGATGGTCATGCCTGGTGACAATGTTGAATTTACAGTAGAGCTGATCACACCAATCGCTATGGAAGAGCAAATGCGTTTCGCGATCCGTGAGGGTGGACGCACCGTGGGTGCAGGACGTGTGACCAAGATCATTGAATAAAAATTAATTGGAATAGATTTACAGATCGGGTGGCCTGGGCAGTAGCAAATATCTGTTCAGGTAGATCCGTTTTTAGGGTAGTAGCTCAATTGGTAGAGCAGCGGTCTCCAAAACCGCAGGTTGGGGGTTCGATTCCCTCCTGCCCTGAACAAAAACAATGGAACAGTTATTGATAAATGAAAGCGTAGCGTTGACGATTTTTGTTTACGCTGCGGTTGGTATTACTCTCGGGCTTGTTATTTTCAAGCGCCAGGTAATCGCGAAGTTTAGCACTGAAGTTCGCACGGAGTTAATTAAATGCACTTGGCCCTGGGAAAAGGACCAAAAGGGGTTGAGAAAATATCGGGCTTTGATAAACACCACTGTTCTCATAGTGATAAGTACAATTTTATTAGCAGCGTACATATCTGGCTTTGACTATTTAATTACAAAATTAGTTGGTATGATGGTGAAATTTTAGATAATGAGTGAAGAAGATTCTCAGATTCAAGGTCAGCCAGTAAGCACGCAAGCTTCTGAGACTGTAAACGAGGGTAACGCAATACCGTTGGAGGATGATCCGAAGGGCGAGCAGAAGTATCCTTCTCAGTGGTTTGCTGTTCACGTTTTATCTGGACAAGAAAATAATGTTGAGCGCTACATGCGTAAGCGTTTACCAGCTGAAGAGCTCGGGGATTACATCCACGATATTGTTATCCCTACTGAGCGTATCTCAGAGATTAAGCGAGGTAAGAAAACTGAAACAGATCGTAAGCTTTATCCAGGATATATTTTCATAGATATGTATCTGTATGATGATGATAACAACATGGTAGAGCCACCTTGGTATTTTATCAAAGAAACACCTGGTGTGATTGGCTTTGCGGATGGAGATCGTCCCATACCAATGAAGATGAGTGAGGTCAACGCCATGCTCGCACAAGTAAAAGAGAAAGAAGATCGGGTGGTACCAAAGATTTCCTTCACTGTGGGTGATAAAGTTCGCGTAGGTGATGGTCCTTTCCAAAGTCAGGAGGGTGTCATTGAAGAAGTTGATCCAGAAAAAGGAAGAGTTCGTGTGGCAGTGAGTATTTTTGGTCGTTCGACTCCGGTAGAATTAGAATATTGGCAAGTTGAAAAACTGTGAAATTAGGGAAATATAATGGCGAAGGAAATAGTTAACACAATTAAACTGCAAATCCCAGCAGGACAAGCAAACCCTGCACCACCTGTCGGACCTGCACTTGGTCAGGCAGGTGTAAATATCATGGCATTTTGCAAGGAATTTAATGCAAAGACTCAAAAAGAGGCGGGTAGTATCCTACCTGTGGTTATTTCAGTCTTTAAAGATAAGAGTTTCACATTTGTTACTAAATCTCCTCCTGCTGCAGTCCTTCTTAAGAAGGCAGCGAATATTGCGTCTGGTTCAAAAGAGCCTAATCGCGATAAGGTTGGAAAAGTAACTCGTGCGCAGGTTATGGAGATTGTTAAGACAAAAAAGAATGATTTGAATACTAGAGATGATGAAGCAGCTTTCCGTATAATTGCCGGAACAGCGCGACAAGCTGGTATTGAGATAGTAGATTAGAGTTCAGCTAGGTGGTTGAATTCGTAGGAGAGTAAAACTCGTTTGAACTACAACTCACTTCTACATAAGTGAGAGAAAGGTAAAGATGCCGAAAAAAAGAAGTAAAAGATATCTAGAGTCGATCAAGTTACTTGAGGACAGATCTTATGAGTTAAAAGAAGCGGTAGAAGTATTGAAAAAAATGCCGCATGGAAAAACACAACCTACTGTGGACCTAGCTTTTAGCTTAGGTGTAGACCCGCGTCAAAGTGATCAAATGGTGAGAGGAACGGTTTCACTACCTCACGGTTCTGGGAAAGAGGTTAAAGTCCTGGTTTTTGCTGAAGGTCAGGCTGCCGAAGCTGCAAAGGAAGCAGGTGCTGATTACGTAGGCTTTGATGAGCTTATTAAGAAAGTTCAAGGTGGTTTTCAAGCCTTTGATGTGGCAGTTGCTACACCTGAAGCGATGAAAGAAGTTCGTAAGCTTGGTAAGGTTCTAGGACCTCGCGGTTTGATGCCAAACCCGAAAACGGGTACAGTAACGCAAGATACCGCTAGAGCTGTCAATGAATGCAAAGCAGGACGTGTTGAATTTAAAGTAGATAAGACATCTAATTTGCATGTCGTATGCGGGAAGGCATCATTTACAGAATCTCAACTAGAGGAAAATGCTGCGGCAGTGATTGATGCAATTAAAAAAGCAAAGCCCGCAAGTTCTAAAGGGCGATACATAAAAACCTGTTTCTTGAGTGCAAGTTTTTCACCAAGCATCTCATTGGACACAAATAAGATTGTTAAAAATTAAGGAGTCATATGAGAGAGGAAAAGAAATCAATAGTAGAGAGTCTTTGTAAGAACCTTAATGAGTCTCCTTATTTGATCGTTGCTGACTATGGAGGCATGAAAGTTGATCAACTCAATGATTTACGTAATCGCCTCGCAGAAGTTGAGTCTGAGTTTCATATCGTAAAGAACACCTATGTTCGTAAGTCTCTAGAAGTTGAAGGCTTACCGGAGCTCAATGGGCATCTTGCGGGAGCTACAGCTATTTGCTTTGGAAATTCTGAAGTGACTGGAGCCGCTAAGATTTTAAAGAAGTTTGCATCTGAATGCGAAAAACCGGAAATACGAGTTGGTATTGTAGACCGTACGATTATTGATAAAGACGGAATTAAAGCAATTGCAGATCTTCCTCCACGAGAAGTTCTTTTAGCTAAGATTCTAGGGTTGATCAATGCACCTGCTACGAAGTTAGCAGTTATGATCAATACTCCAGGTTCACAACTCGCGCAGGTAATTAAAGCGAAAGCAGAGAAAGGCTAGATTTTATCATATAAATTAAATGGGTTCTATTGGACGCATTTAAAGAAAAGGCAATAAACTTGTCCTAGCTCGGAAGCCTTTCCGAGATAATTCGGTGGCGGGTGCCATCGGCTAGGCTGGTAGCAAAATGGAGAAAGTAAGGTTTGTGACAAAGCAAACCTCTTTAAATAATATGGCAGCTGACTTAGAAAACATTGTAGAACAACTCAGTGGTCTCACTGTGGTGGAAGCCGCAGACCTAGTTAAGAAATTGGAGGAATCTTGGGGCGTAAGTGCCGCAGCTCCCGTAGCAGCAGTAGCAGCACCTGGTGCAGGTGGAGGCGGTGATGCTGCGCCAGCAGAAGAAAAGACGGAATTTGACGTCATTCTTGCAGATGTTGGGGGTAACAAGATTGCAGTAATTAAAGAAGTTCGTGGTTGTGTCGATGGACTTGGCTTAGCTGATGCGAAAGCATTAGTAGAAAGTGCACCAAAAGCAATCAAGGAAGGCGTTAGCAAGGAGGAGGCTGAAGAGCTCAAGAAGAAGCTCGAAGCGACTGGCGCTAAAATTGAGATTAAATAAGTAAGTGGAATCTTTTTGTGCCGGAGTGCTTGAGTGAGTGCTCCGGTCCATCCGCTAAAAAACGAAGTAGTGGATGAGGAGGGTTCCCGAATAAGTGGGAACTAAAAATTAGAAGAATAAGGCAATATATATAATGGCTACAGCGCAAAAGACCGGAGAAAGAATTAATTTTGGCGAAATTGGCGATGCTGTTGAGATGCCAAATCTCATAGAAGTGCAGCTAAGATCCTACGAGGATTTCTTGCAAGCAAGCATCGACGGCAAGAAAAGAAAAATGGAAGGACTATATGCGGTATTTCGTGAAGTTTTCCCCATTGAGAGTTATGACGAAAAAATCACTTTAGATTTTGTCGATTATGAAATAGCCAAACCGAAAATGAGCCCGATCGAGTGCCAACGAGAAGGTAGCACGTTTGCAGCTCCCTTGTATGTCACATTTCGTTTAAAAAATGAGGACAACGTTCTCGAAGAAAAAGTTTACATGGGAGAACTCCCTTTGATGACTCCAGAAGGGACGTTCATTGTAAATGGTGCTGAGCGTGTGGTAGTAAGCCAACTACATCGTTCCCCTGGTATTTGTTTTGAGTCCACCATCCACCCAAACGGTAAAACTTTATATTCGTTCCGTATTATCCCTGACCGTGGTTCATGGTTAGAAGTTGTCTTTGATACGAGTGACATGCTTTATGTTCACTTGGATCGACGTAAGCGACGTCGCAAGTTTCTTGTGACTACTTTTTTGCGCGCTTTAGGCTACAGCACAGATGAGGATATTATTTCTCTTTTCTACCAAATTGAGGATCTCGAATTAAAAGCCGAGATGGATGAAAATGAAATTAGTCGATTTGTTTTAATTAGTGAAATTCGTGACACAGCAAACCAAGACTTAGTGGTTGCTAGAGCATTTGAACCGCTAACCAAATCTGTAGTTCGCCAACTACTTGATTTGGATATTGCAGACGTGCCTGTGGTAGACATTAGTAATGATGACACCATTATCCGTTGTCTGAAAAAGGATCCGACTCGTGACACAGAAGAGGCGTTGAAAGATATTTATAAGCGCTTACGCCCTGGTGATCCTCCCACAGTTACCAACGCAAAGGCTCTGATTAAACGTCTTTTCTTCGATCCTAAACGTTACGACATTGGTCGTGTGGGTCGTTACAAGATCAATCAGAAGCTTAATATTGATGTTGATTTAGATATACGCACCCTAGTAAATGAAGACATTGTTGCAGCAACGAGTTACGTCATTAACCTTCGTCAAGGTGAGGGAACTACAGATGACATTGACCATTTAGGAAGTAGGCGCGTCCGCGCAGTTGGCGAGCTTCTTGCCAATCAGTGTCGCACCGGTCTTGCACGAACCGAGCGTCTCGTAAAAGAGAGAATGACCTTATTCGATGTGAATACCGAAGGGATGACTCCTCAAAAACTTATCAATCCAAAAGCCCTTTCGGCGGTGATTCGTGATTTCTTTGGTCGGAGCCAGCTTTCCCAGCTGATGGATCAGACCAATCCACTTTCGGAATTGACTCATAAACGTAGGCTTTCTGCGCTTGGTCCTGGAGGTTTAAGTCGTGACCGTGCTGGATTTGAGGTTCGAGACGTTCATCCATCGCACTACGGGCGAATTTGCCCTATTGAGACCCCTGAAGGACCTAACATTGGGTTGATCTCGTCCATGTCGACTTTCTCCCAGATTAATGAATTTGGTTTTATTGAGACTCCGTATCGTCGAGTCCACGAAGGAAGAGTGACGAAGGATATTCACTACCTGACAGCCGACCAAGAGGAATCCTTCATTGTGGCTCAGGCTAACGCGCCATTGGATAATAAGGGTACTTTCGTAAATCCCAAAGTTTCAGTGCGCTATCGTGGTGAATTCTTGGAAGTAGATCCAGACCGTGTTCACTATATGGATGTTTCCCCTAAGCAGTTGGTTTCTGTTGCTGCGAGCCTCATTCCTTTTCTGGAGCACGATGATGCTAACCGCGCATTGATGGGATCAAATATGCAGCGCCAAGGAGTTCCACTATTGAGAACAGACTCTCCATTGGTGGGAACCGGCATGGAAGCGAAAGTGGCTCGTGACTCACATGCTGTAATGGTTACAGAGATCGCTGGAGTTGTTGCGTCGGTTACTGCGAATCAAATTGTCATTAGTTCCGATGGAACTCTTCCTGAGAAAAAGAAGCTAAGGCACAATCCTGAAGAAGGACTTGCGGTTTATACTCTTCGCAAGTTCATGCGTTCTAATGCAGGAACTTGCATTAACCAAAAGGCTCTCGTTGCCAATGGTGACAAGGTTGCCAAGGGTCAGGTTATTGCTGACGGCCCATGCACTCAAAATGGAGAATTAGGTCTAGGGCGCAATGTGCTTGTGGCTTTCATGCCCTGGAATGGTTATAACTTTGAGGATGCTATCTTGATCAGCGAGAAAATTGTTAAACAGGACATTTACACAAGCATCCATATTGACGAATTTGAAATTTCAGCTCGCGATACTAAGTTGGGACCTGAGGAAATCACACGGGATATCCCTAATGTTGGAGATGAGGCTTTAAAGAATCTTGGTCCTGATGGTGTGGTGCGTATTGGTGCTGAGGTAAACCCTGGGGATATCTTAGTAGGTAAAATCACGCCAAAGAGTGAAACAGAGTTGGCACCTGAAGAGCGTTTATTGCGTGCAATTTTTGGTGAAAAAGCTGCAGATGTAAAAGACTCGTCACTTGTCGTTCCCTCTGGAACTTCTGGTATCATCATGGATGTCAAAGTCACTTCTGGAAATACCAAGGTAATGGTCCAGAAACTATCACCTGCGGAAGCTAAGCGTCAGCAAAAGACACTTGATGACAAGTATGAAAAGAAGACTGCCGAGTTAACAGAAGAGTTGACCCAATCGCTTTCAAACATCCTTCTTAACGAAAAGATACCTCTGGATGTGGTCAATGCGGAAACCGGAGAAATTATCATTCCCGCAAACCGTAAGATCACCAAGACTTTGCTTCGTAAGATGGCCTCAGTTTACGATAATATTGAGATTGATCCCAGCCCTATTCGTATCAAGATTCGTGAGATTATTAGCACATTTGAAAATCGTTTCCAGCAGCTCGAAAATGAGAAGGAAGTAGAAATGGATCGTGTCCAGGCTGGAGATGAAGTGGACCCTGGGATCATCAAGCAAGTTAAAGTTTTTGTAGCTTCCAAGAGAAAATTGCAAGTGGGCGATAAAATGGCTGGACGCCACGGTAACAAAGGTGTTGTTGCTAAAATTGTTCCCGAAGAAGATATGCCTTTCTTGCCGGATGGCACTCCTGTTGAGATTGTTTTGAATCCCCTAGGTGTGCCTTCACGGATGAATGTCGGACAGGTTTTGGAAACACACCTTGGAATCGCTGCCAAAGCATTAGGATTCAAAGTAGCTACTCCTGTATTTGACGGTATTCCTGAATCTAAAATCCGTTCATATCTAGAAGAGGCGGGGCTAGATCCTGATGGTAAATCTTATCTCTATGATGGGCGCACAGGCGATCGATTTGACCAACGTGTCGTGGTAGGGCAGATCTATATGCTAAAACTAGGCCATTTGGTAGCTGATAAGATTCACGCTCGTGCAGTTGGTCCTTATTCTCTGGTGACGCAGCAGCCATTGGGCGGTAAAGCACAATATGGTGGTCAACGTTACGGGGAGATGGAAGTATGGGCCATGGAAGCCTATGGCGCTGCCTATACACTACAGGAACTATTGACTGTTAAGTCTGATGACGTTCCTGGACGGACCAAGATTTATGAGAGCATTGTTAAGGGTGATAACTCGCTTGAAGCGGGAACTCCTGAATCCTTCAATGTATTGATCAAGGAAATGCAGAGCCTTTGCTTAGATGTAAAGGTGGGGGAACGAACGAAACGTTGGGTTGAAAAGCCAACCAAACGCGCTACTGAAACGGAAGAAGTAGGAGAAGCTGCTTAAGCGCATTTTAAGAAAGGTCTCAAAACAATATGAACAAAGACATTCAATCAGCACGCGAGGTATTAGGGGTAGAGAAATCTGTCGGTTTTGATGAGGTTTCCATAACAGTTGCAGCTCCAGATACAATCTTTTCATGGAGCCGTGGAGAGGTAAAGAATCCTGAAACAATCAATTATCGCACATTCAAACCAGAAAAAGGTGGTTTATTCTGCGAGCGTATATTTGGACCTACTAAGGATTATGAGTGTGCTTGTGGTAAGTATAAAAGAATTAAGTATAAAGGTGTTATTTGCGATCGATGCGGAGTTGAAGTAACACTTGCTCGTGTTCGTCGCGACCGCATGGGTCACATAGAACTTGCCGTTCCTGTTTCTCACATCTGGTTTTACAAGTGTATGCCGAGTCGTATCGGATTAATGATGGATATGACTGCTCGTGAATTAGAACGAGTTATTTATTACGAAGACTACATCGTCATTGACGAAGGTCATACTCCACTTCAACCAAAGCAGCTATTGAGCGAGGTGGAATATCGCGAGGCACAAGATCAATATGGTGAAGATGCTTTCCAAGCGAAGATGGGAGCTGAAGCTATTCGTGAGTTACTAAAAAAGATCGATCTTGCAGCGACTGTTGATGAGCTTCAAGATGCTTTGGATTCCACTAAGAGTAAGCAGCTTCGTAAGAAAATTGCTAAGAGACTTAAGCTCGTCCAAGGCTTCATGTATTCAGCAACTCGTCCCGAGTGGATGATTTTGGAAACGCTTCCAGTCATTCCTCCAGATCTTCGTCCACTAGTTCCACTAGAGGGTGGTCGTTTTGCGACATCTGATTTGAATGATTTATATCGTCGTGTGATCAACCGGAATAATCGTCTGCGTACTTTACTGCAGCTTAAAACTCCTGAAGTTATCATTCGTAATGAAAAGCGTATGCTGCAAGAGGCTGTAGATGCTCTTCTAGACAATGGTCGCCATGGCCGCCCTGTAACAGGAGCAGGTAATAGACCGTTAAAATCACTTTCCGACATGTTAAAGGGTAAGAGTGGTCGTTTCCGTATGAACCTGCTAGGTAAGCGCGTCGATTACTCTGGACGTTCTGTTATCGTTATTGGGCCTGAGTTGAAGATCCACCAGTGTGGTTTACCTAAGAAAATGGCACTCGTTCTTTTTGAGCCGTTCATTATTCGTCGTCTGAAAGAAATGGGCTATGTCCATACGGTGCGTAGTGCTAAAAAGATGATTGAGCGTAAAGAGGAGATTGTTTGGGACATACTTGAAGAGGTGACCAAAGAACACCCAATTTTGCTGAATCGCGCTCCAACCCTTCACCGTTTGTCAGTGCAAGCTTTTGAGCCAACATTGATTGAAGGTTCTGCTCTCAGGATCCATCCGTTAGTTTGTACAGCTTATAACGCGGACTTTGATGGTGATCAGATGGCGGTGCATGTCCCTTTGTCTGTTGAGGCTCAGTTAGAAGCCCGTATTTTGATGTTGGCTCCAAACAACATTTTTGGCCCTTCAAACGGCAAGCCAATTACTACCCCAAGTCAGGATATTACCCTTGGATGTTATTACTTAACCCAGATGCGAAAGAAGATGGGTAAGAAGAAGGATGCTTCCGAAGGTCCTCGTCTGTCCATTATGGAAGACGGAGAAGAAGTTCTTTATGCCTATGATGAAGGTATTCTTGAAGTTCATGATGCTGTTCTGATGCGTAATCCTGACTACGGCAAGGAAACGGTATTTGGTGATCCTGAAGCTAGGTTGATAGAAACAACTCCTGGTCGCGTCCTTTTTAATGAAGTGTGGCCTGATGAGATTGGTTTTTATAACAAGTCTGCAGGCAAGAAGCAGTTAGGTAATATCATTCATCGTACTTATCAGACTTGTGGGCACGAGGTCGCTGTACAGGTTTTAGATCGTCTTAAGGAATTAGGCTTTAAGCGTGCGACTCGTGCTGGCGTTTCTATCGGTATCGATGACATGATTATTCCAGATGAGAAGAAAGATATAGTGGGCAGAGCTCGCGACCAGGTAAATGTTGTTGAGAAACAATACCGCATGGGTGCGATCACCGACGGTGAGCGCTACAACAAGATTGTCGATGTTTGGACGCAGGCAACAGATGAAATTTCTAATATGATGATTCGCACTCTGCAGCACAATAAGGGTCGCAAGGAAATGAACCCTGTATTCTTGATGGTAGATTCAGGAGCGCGGGGTAATCGTAATCAGGTTCGTCAGCTAGCTGGTATGCGCGGTTTGATGGCGAAACCATCTGGTGAAATTATTGAGCGCCCTATTGTAGCGAGCTTCCGCGAAGGTCTATCCGTATTGGAATACTTTATTAGCTCACATGGCGCTCGTAAGGGGCTTGCGGACACTGCCTTAAAAACTGCGGATTCGGGTTATATGACTCGTAAGCTGGTTGATGTTGCTCATGATGTTATTATTACCGAGCAAGATTGTGGCACTGTTAAGGGTATATGGGTCAAGTCTATCTACGAGGGTGAAGATGAGATTGTAACTTTAGCAGATAGAACATTGGGCCGTGTTTCTTGCGATGACATTCACAATTCCGATGGAACTGTAGTAGTCGCAGCCAATGAAGAGATCGATGAAGAAAAGGCAAAAATCATTGAAGATCTAGGCCAAGAGCGTGTCCGTATTCGCTCTGTATTAACTTGTGAGACTAGACGCGGTGTTTGCGCAAAGTGTTATGGATTAAATCTAGCGAGTGGACATACCGCGAAGCTTGGTGAGTCTGTGGGAATCATTGCGGCTCAGTCTATCGGTGAGCCTGGAACCCAGTTGACTATGCGTACATTTCACATTGGTGGAACTGCGGCTCAGGTCTTTAAGCAACCTCAAATCAAAGCGAGAAACTCCGGAACTATTCAGTATTCTGAATTACGTGTGGTCAAGGCACTCGATGGCAACTACATCGCACTCAATAAGAACGGATCTGTTAGTATTCATGCAGATGATGGACGTGAGCTTGAGCGTTATACGGTTGTAATCGGTTCTGTTATTTCAGTTCCGGAAGGTGAAAAAGTTGAAAAAGGTCAAGTCTTTGTGCAATGGGATCCTTACAACGTATCCATTTTGAGTGAGAAGTCTGGTAAGATCCAGTTCCGTGATATCATTGAAGGTGTTACCATGAAGCGTGAGGTTGATGAAGCAACTAAGTTGGTTGGGACTGTCGTAATTGACCACAAGGAAGATCTTCATCCTCAAATTGTTATTGCAGATGAGGAGGGCACTGCATTAGCTGCATATAGTATTCCGGCGGGAGCTCACATCGAGGTAAAAGAAGATCAGAAGATTCGTGCGGGTGAGCGTCTTGCTAAAACTCCTCGTAAAGTTGCTAAGACCAAGGATATTACGGGGGGTCTTCCTCGTGTAGCCGAGCTTTTCGAAGCTCGTCGTCCTAAGGATGCTGCAGAAATCGCGAAGATTGATGGTGAAATCCATATCGCAGGAACGCAGCGCGGCAAGAGACTTTTGGTCATCAAGGACAAGGAAACAGGTCTTGAAGAAGAGCATTTGATACCGTTGTCTAAGCACTTGATTGTTTACCAAGGCGACTTTGTAAAGAAGGGGCAGCAATTGACTGAAGGCCCTGTTGTGCCCCATGAAATCCTAGAAGTTTGCGGACCACAAGAGTTACAAGAGTACTTAGTCAATGAGGTTCAAGAAGTTTACCGCCTCCAAGGTGTAGAAATTAACGACAAGCACATCGAAATTATCGTTCGTCAAATGTTGCGTAAGGTTAAAATTAATGAACCTGGTGATACTTCGTTCCTTTGGGGGGATCAAGTGGATCGTCTAGTATTTGACGAAGAAAACCGTGAGGTAGCTACTAAGGGTGGAAAACCTGCTGAGGCTTCACCGGTTCTCCTGGGTATCACAAAAGCATCGCTTGAGACAGAAAGTTTTATCTCGGCAGCATCTTTCCAAGACACGACTCGCGTTCTAACAGAAGCTGCAACACTTGGTAAATCTGACAATCTCCGTGGCTTTAAGGAAAATGTTATTATGGGGCACTTGATCCCAGCCGGAACTGGATTCCCGCTTTACAATAATATTCGCTTGAAAGAACTGGGAGAGCCTGTAGGAGATCCACTCGTAGGCAATGAGGATGAAGAAGAAGAGAAGGAAAAGGCTTCTAGCAGTGAGCCACCTGTAAGTGGTCTAGCAGCTCTGGCGGCTAGTGCGGCGGCAGGCGCAAAGGGGTAATGTAAATTAAGTAATTTGAAGCCCTGAAGAGAGTGAACTCTTTAGGGCTTTTGTGTGAGGGATAAGTTGCAAGAAATTACACTTTTTTTGTAAAGCAGGTATTGTCAATTTAACTCGAATGCTCTAGCACTGTTCCCTGCGAATCACGTATTTGAGTTAAATTAATTAAGGAAATAGAGATGAAAGACCTTTCGAAATATAGAAATATCGGAATCTTCGCACACGTAGATGCGGGTAAGACTACGACAACTGAGCGAATTTTGAAATTAACAGGAAAGATTCACAAAATTGGTGAGGTGCACGATGGTGCTGCGACAACAGATTTCATGGATCAGGAACAAGAGCGAGGCATCACCATTCAGTCTGCTGCAACAACATGCTTTTGGAAGGATCATCGCTTCAACATAATCGATACTCCGGGCCACGTAGACTTTACGATCGAGGTGTACCGATCTTTAAAGGTTTTGGACGGCGGGGTTGGCGTATTTTGTGGTTCTGGCGGTGTAGAACCTCAGTCAGAAACGAACTGGCGTTACGCGAATGAGTCTGAAGTTTCTCGTATTATTTATGTCAACAAGCTAGACCGCATCGGTGCAGATTTTTATCGAGTCGTGAAGCAAGTCGAGGAGGTGCTCGCTGCTAAACCATTAGTCATGGTTCTGCCTATAGGGACTGAAAGTGAATTTGTTGGAATGGTGGATTTGCTAACTCGTAAGGCTTGGGTGTGGGATGATTCCGGAGATCCTCAGAAATACGAAATCAAAGATGTTCCTGAAGACATGAAGGAGGAAGTTGAGAAATGGCGCCATCAATTAGTTGAGATGGCGGTGGAGCAGGATGATGAGGTTATGGAGAAATATCTAGAAGGAGAAGAGCCAGATTTAGATACGATCAAGAGTTGTATCCGTAAAGGAACAATTTCTATGGCCTTCTTTCCAACCTATTGCGGGTCCTCGTTTAAAAACAAGGGGGTTCAGCTTGTTCTTGATGCCGTGGTTGATTATTTGCCAAGTCCCACAGAGGTAGATCCTCAGCCAGAAGTTGATTTAGAAGGTAATGAGACAGGAGAAGTTGCGACAGTAGATCCTGGTAAGCCTTTGCGCGCTTTGGCATTTAAAATTATGGATGACAAATATGGTGCTTTGACCTTTACACGTGTTTACTCGGGTAAAATTGAAAAGGGGATGAACGTTCTCAATACTGCAACTGGGAAGACTGAGCGTATTGGTCGCTTAGTAGAGATGCATGCAGATTCTCGTGAGGAAATAGACTCGGCTCAGGCTGGTGATATTATTGCTATTGTTGGACTTAAGAACGTTCAGACTGGACATACGCTCTGTGATCCTGACAAGCCAGCAACTCTTGAGCCTATGGTTTTCCCAGATCCGGTTATCTCTATTGCAGTTGCGCCTAAGGATAAGGTGAATGCTGAAAAGCTTGGTATCGCGCTTGGTAAGATGGTTCGCGAAGATCCTTCATTTCGAGTTGAGACAGATGAGGACAGTGGAGAAACGATACTTAAAGGAATGGGAGAGCTCCATCTAGACATAAAAGTAGATATTCTAAAGCGGACTCACAGTGTGGAAGTAGAAATTGGTAAGCCTCAAGTTGCTTACCGTGAGACAATTACTACACGCTGTGAAGATTCTTACACGCATAAGAAACAATCTGGAGGTGCAGGTCAGTTTGGGAAGATTGATTACGTTATTGAGCCCAACGAGGTTGGTGCGGGCTTTGAGTTTGAGTCCAAAGTTGTTGGAGGTAATGTTCCTCGTGAATACTGGCCAGCTGTTGAAAAAGGATTTCGCCTGAGTATGGAGAAAGGTGTTTTAGCTGGGTACCCATGTGTAGATGTTAAGATTACTTTAGTAGATGGTGGTTACCACGCAGTTGACTCCTCTGCCGTTGCCTTTGAAATTGCAGCAAAGTCTGCATATCGACAGTCTATTCCAAAATCAGGTCCTCAGATTATGGAGCCTATTATGCACGTAGATGTCTTCACTCCTGAAGATCATGTTGGTGATGTGATTGGCGATCTAAACCGTCGCCGTGGTATGATCAAGACACAGGATGTTTTGCCTACAGGTGTTCGTGTTAAAGCGGATTGCCCACTTAGTGATATGTTTGGTTATATCGGAGATCTCCGTTCTATGACATCTGGTCGTGGTCAGTTCTCGATGGAGTTCTCACATTACTCGGCGTGCCCTAGAAATGTGTCTGAGGAAGTGATCACGGCTGCGAATGCAGATAAAAAGTAGCCCATTTTTTGGGTAGAGAGCAGTTTCTAAAAGGGCCAGCTTTTAGCGAAAATCTTCCTGCCTAAAGCTTACCTAAACTAATCAATAAACTGCCAGGTTACTAAATCTGCTAAGCGTGGGCGTCCATCATGCAACCACTGGAGGGGGGGGGTTTGTAACCGGCCAGTTTGGCAAAAGCGGCTGAAGGGTAAAGACATCTCCTCAGTAAAAGGGGTAATTTCTTCTGAGGCAACTGAGAGTGCAGAGAGGTTATTCTTCCAAGGGTTAAGCATACTAGCTAAATCATGGGTAGGATAGATTTGGATAAAGCGATATCCAGGCATGGGGCGAAATACTGTGCTTCCACAGGGATGAAGCCCAATGGTCCAGTCTAAGCCTTTGTCTTGAGGAGTAAAAATCCGAATGCCATCCACTAAACACTCTTGGCGAGCATTGTAAATTTTAGCTTCTAATGCAAAATCATCTGGTAGAGGACGAGGAGGTTCTTGTTTCCATGTCAAGCGGATATTATCTGTTAGTTGTTCAGCTTCCTCTAATGAGTGGCAGAAGTAGGCTTGGGGAGATAAACAACCAAGTTGGTTATAAGCATTAATTTCTTGAACAGCGAGCTTTGCCCATTCTTCTGTTGAATTTCCTTTGGGTATGAATCCAAAACTAAGTTTGTGTCCATAGCCCAAAAAACGTTGTTTCCAATGGGTTTGTTCTTTGACCGAGGCAATAGTTTGATCTGTGCCGAAAACCACTACCACATCCGAGATAGCCATGCTTTCTATTTGGTGCTCTGAAATGAGTGTGACATATTGCTTCAATGAAATAGGTAATTCTTCTACCAATTTTGAGAAGGCTGAGAGACCTTGGGTAGGTATTTTAAAAGTCAATTCACTGCCCAGTAATAAGCCAATGATAAGCGAGGTCTGGGCGGATATATCAAGATTTGACGCGCAAATATAGTAGATCTTACGAGGAGCTATGGCCTTTCTTTTGTGTTTTGAGTAGGGAATAAAAGCATCAAGTGCTTCCCTGTGACCCAGCTCAATTTGTAGTAATTCTGTGAGATCTTCTGCACTTACGAAAATTGAAGAAGAAACAGAGGAGAGAGACTGATCGATAAGTTCAATGCGCTCGGAGGTTTTCAATACGAATGATTTTATGAATAGAAACGTCTACAATAAAGATTTTTCACAAAAAGGCCATTGACCTTAAGGGTTATGGAGTCATAAAGGTAGAATGTCGGCTTTGAAAGTAGAACCAGCGGGAAAGCGTGTTTCTAAATGGGGTGAAGGTCCCATTTGGCATGAAGGACTTTTATATTATGTGGATATTGAGGGACATGCCATTGTGTCCTATGATCCTAATACGCGAGAGGAAAAAGAGTGGCCTGTGGAACAGCGAGTCGGTTTTGTAGTTCCATCTAAGTCCAACAGACTACTATTTGGTGGAGACAAAGGATTATTTTTCTTTGATACAAAAAGCGGATCTATAAAGGCGATCCATGACCCTGAACCTGAACTACCAGACAATAGATTCAATGATGGTAAATGTGCTCCTGATGGACGTCTTTTTGCAGGCACTATTTCACTAGTGAAGAAAGAGGGGTCGGCTAAATTGTATCGACTTAATAAGGACTTGAACTGTGAAGTTGCTTATGAGCCTGTTACTAATTCGAATGGTATTGTGTGGAATAAAGTTGGAAATATTTGCTATTACATAGATACACCAACCAAAACGGTCGTTGCCTTTGATTATGATCCGAAAATAGGCTCTTTGACTAACAAATGCTGTGTTGTGGATACCTCATTTATCCAAGCATCTCCAGATGGTATGGCTATTGATGCTGATGATCATTTATGGGTAACTTTTTGCCACGGTGCCTGTGTGATTCAATTTGATCCAGTTGCAGGTAAACAGATTCAGAAAATTGAGTTGCCCTGCCTTGAAACAACAGCATGTTGCTTTGGTGGGTCCGATCTAAATGATCTATATGTGACTACTGGTATTCATAAGACAGAAAAGGAAGAGTTTGCCGGTCGCCTTTTTGTGATTCGAGACGTAGGCGCGAAAGGCTTTGCGGCAAATCTCTTCGCAGACCTATGACTATTAAAATTGAAGTGAATCAATTCGTGATTGTTATCAAGAGAGTTATAATTCTTCTTTGTGTTGCCTTTTTTCAGTTTCAAGTGGTAATGGCAGAAAAACCAAACATTGTATTTATTATTACGGATGACCAAGGATACGGTGATTTTGGCTTCACTGGGAATCCACTTATTCAAACACCCTTTCTGGATAAGATGGCTGAGTCTTGTGCTCAGATGACTCAATTTTATGTAAGCCCAGTTTGTTCACCAACTCGAGCGTCTTTGATGACGGGACGTTACCATTATCGAACAGGAGTGACGGATACATGGAAGGGGCGTTCGATGATGAAGACTGAAGAAGTTACCTTGGCAGAGGTTCTGCGTGACGCAGGGTATGCTACAGGGCTTTTTGGCAAGTGGCATCTTGGGGATTGCTATCCAATGCGCCCACAGGATCAGGGATTTGAAGAAGTTTTGATGCATAAAGGTGGAGGGATTGGACAGAGGTCAGATCCACCTGGCGGTGAAGGCAAATACACAGATCCTATCCTTTTTCATAATGGGAAAAAGGTTCAAGAGAAGGGTTATTGCACAGATATTTATTTTGACCGAGCTATAGAGTGGATCAGTAAACAAAGTAAAAAAGGTAAGCCTTTCTTTGCTTACATCTCGACAAATGCACCGCATAGTCCTTTTCATGATGTTCCCCTAAGCTGGTATGATATCTATCGCAAAATGGACTTAAGAAATAAAAATGTCCCACAAGCCGGTTATCCTTTACAGACCAATGAAAATAATGAGCAGCTCGATACTAGGGCGAGAATTTTTGCCATGATTTCAAACATTGATGAAAACGTAGGTAAAATTCAACCAAGACTTAAGGAGCTTGGTATCTTGGACAATACGATGATTATTTTTATGTCAGACAATGGGCCTGATGGGAATAGGTATAATTCTGGTTTCAGAGGAGCTAAAACAGAGGTTTATCAGGGAGGCGTTCGAACGCCCTTTCTAATAGAATGGCCTGCACAATTTAAGAAGCCTGTTAGCAGCCCTCGTGTGGCGGCGCATATAGATATTATGCCTACCTTATTAGAAGCTTGTGGGGTCTCATATGAGGGAGAATTTGACGGAAGAAGTTTTTTGTCACTACTTTCGGAGGATAAGATTGAATGGCCTGATCGATATCTTTTTATACAAGCACACCGTGGAGTTCGTCCCACTACTTATCATCATAGCGCAGTGATAACCGAGGAATGGAAATTTGTTCATCCTAGTGGCTTTCACAAAGAGCAGTTTGAGGGGGAGCCTATTTTTGAATTATATGAAATCAGTAAAGATCCTTATGAGCAAAAAAATGTGGCAGCACTATATCCAGAAATAGTGGAGTCTATGAGAGGTGCTTATGATACGTGGCTAAAGGAGATAGATAGCTCTCGTGAGGGTGATTATGCTATGCCAAGTATTCATGTTGGGACCAAATATGAGAACCCAATGGTTTTAACGGGTCAAGATCAACAGGCAGCAAGAGGAGATAGAGGTCCCTACTGGAAGCTGGAAGTAGCTTACGGAGGGAAATATGATATAGAATGTCTCTTTGGTCCTAAAAAGAATATCGAAGAGGTTGTACTAAGTGTTCAAGGCAAGAAGTTAAAGAAAGTAGTAGAGAATGGTGAATTAATCTTTAAAGATATAGAACTTGTCAAAGGTCCAGCAGATCTATCAGTGATTCTTCATGCTGGTGAAAAGCATAAGAGTGTTTGGCAGGTTGAAATTAGATATAAACCAGGAGCCTGACCAAACTTAAATCAGATATTGAAAATGAATAAGGACTTAATGATTCGCAGAAGTTGTAAACAGGCAGTTTTATGGCTAATATTAGCAGCCAGCTCAATAACTGGATGCAAAGCTGATAAAACAGACATAACAACATTAGACGGTAAATTCATGTGTGGTTATCAAGGTTGGTTTCGCACTCCTGATGATGGATCTAACATGGGTTGGGTGCACTATCGGGGGATTTATGATGAATTTAAACCTGGAAAGTGTGGAATTGAATTTTGGCCAGATGTCTCTGAGTTGGATGAAAAAGATCGCGTTAAGACTCCCTTTCGACACAAAGATGGTAGCCCTGCTTATGTTTTCAGCTCACATAATCCTAACGTTGTAGATCTTCATTTTAAGTGGATGAAAGAATATGGAATAGATGGTGCTTTTTTACAACGCTTTGCCTGTGATGTCACAACCTGCCATCACGAATATGAACAACTTTTCCCATCTAATAATAATATGCTGAACTATGTGCGGGCTGCAGCTAATCATCACGGACGTAGCTATGCCCTTATGTATGATCTAAGTAGTATACCTAAAGGCTGGATGGATAATGTTAAAAATGACTGGAAGTATCTTAGAGATGAGTTGAAGTTGCTAAATGACCCTAAAGATAATTTCTATCAGGAGCATAACGGTAAGCCTATCGTGGGAATATGGGGGGTAGGTTTCAATGATAATAGAGAATATACACTGAATGAAGTAGAGGAATTCATGGACTTCCTGAAAAATGACCCAAATTATGGAGGCTGCAGTATCATTCTAGGAGTTCCTACTTATTGGAGAACACTGGATAGAGATACAGTCTCTGACAAAGATCTCTTACGAATTATTAAAAAGGCTGATGTGGTCATGCCATGGACAATAGGGCGTTATCGTTCTATCGCTGATGTTAAAGATTATTATAAAAATACGTTGATTGATGATGTGAAGTGGAGCACAGAGAATCGTGTGGATTTTTTACCTGTGGTGTTTCCTGGGTTCAGTTGGAGGAATTTGAAACCGATCGGAGAATTTTCAAAAGAAGTTCACGAAGCTTATATTCCAAGACTTAAAGGGAAATTTCTTTGGACTCAGAGCACACTCGCAAAGAAGGCAGGTGTCAAGATGATCTATCAAGCAATGTTTGATGAGTTAGATGAAGGCACTCAAATTTTCAAAGTCACAAATGATCCTCCGCTGGGAGGAGGATCTGAATTTCGAACACATGATGAGGGGTTACCCAATGATTTCTACCTCAAGCTTGCTGGAAAAATAAGAAAGATGCTGCGAGGAGAAATACCACCCAGCGAAGAGATTCCGGCGATTAAATAGTTCCCTCTGTATCAAGGCTAGCTGATGTGAATTTATTTAGCCATCAAGTTACAAGTTGAGCAGGTAATAAAGATTATAGGTAAGTTCTCACTTGAAGGCACTGTCATTTAACCAGAATGATGCCATAGAGATTTCATCATCTTTACAAGATCCTGGCCACTAGTGAGAGAGAGTCACTTAGAGCTATCATCATTTTGATATATTTCCGTCGACTCTTTTTTCTTGTTGCTCAAACTTCTATGACATTATCCGGGCTCTATTCTTGTCCATTGTATAGCGGGATCTATGTAGATCATGATTCCCGCTAGTGATAGCTCCAACCCCTCTTAGTGAAATATTTCTGAGGAATATTCAACGCGCTCAGCAATCAGGAAGCTAATTCTAAGCTGAGGGCTGGCTACATACTTCTTTTACTCTTTCTAGCCATTTGTCCCAATTGTTTTCAACCACTGCCATTGTAGGGATAGGATTCCAATCTTTGTCATAAACGGTGAAGTGTGCAGGTTTGAAATTACCTGGCTCAACTACCCCTTCTTTTACATCTGGGCTATCAAGGTCGGCGCAGACATCAACAAATTCCCAGCCAAGACAAGTCCCATTTTTTAGGGTGTTCTCCAACAGGCCATTCATGTCTTCTGCGTGATAGTCTGTTCCATTGATTGTCATATGTTCTGCAACAGCCCAATCTCTTCCGGTTTCCTTCATGATTTGGTGAACCCGGTTGTAGGCTTGCATATGTGGTTTGCGATCAAAATTATGCCAGGTCCAATTGACTTGTAAAATATTTGGGCCTGTCAAATAGCGCAAGAATTCTAGGGGGTCGCCACAACGCTGGATCATGGTTTCCTCAATAGCGTCTAAATAATCAGTGGCAATCCAAGCATCTTCACCTACAATATCACGGTACGCTTGAGCATCCTCATTTACCCATTTTGCCAAATTCTGAGCACGGAATTTGTTCCAAATGGGGTCGCGCATAAACCTCTCAGTAACTGGAAATGTATCCGGGAATGTAGGACCGTCTATCTCACTTGTTTTTAACCAATTTTCATAAGCACTTCTGGCATCAGGGCCATAATCAATCCAGCGCGACCCCATATATTGAGGCTCCACAGTCGTTTCATACCAAAGGATATCACAATCAGAAAGAGCCTTGGTGAGGTTACGAATATAAGCTCTAGAGGCGCTGAGGTATTCACTATTAAAGAGTGAGGGAACTTTACTCATATAGCCGTATTCTGTATCTTCTACGAGGTTACCTTCGTGGTCCATGGCGAGAGATTTGGGATAGCGGTCCCAGAAACCTTGAGGGATTTGTCCACCCCCGACACCATAAGTCTCTACAGATAGAGATGCAAACATACCATACTCATTAATGGCATTAATGAGTTTCTTGAGAGGTTCTGTTGAAACATCAATCTCACCATCGCCATTAGGGTCTAAGTGGTGCCAGTAACAATTAAGCTCCAGACATCGGTAGTGTTTTGCTTTGATAATAGGTAAGTCCTTGATCAGTTTTTCAATCTGCTCCTCATCCCCATAATGGCGTAAAGGTTTGCCAATTTTTAAAAATTCATGTTTGCCATCGATCCAAAGCTTGCCTTGGCGTAGCTCTACCTGATATTCATTAATTGTCTTGCTCATATATGTCTATTATTTTTAGGTGTCCGAAATTCCCATTTAGGATAGATGAAGTCAATAGATAAAGAGTATCTTACCTGAAATTCTAATTGTATAGATCAACTTTTAGACACTAGGCTTTGCCAGTATGAAGAGTGAAACTGCATGGTTTGCGGAGAGAAGAATCAGATCAGAATTTGTTGCGAACAGGCTTGGTAAATATCTTGGTGGATCTTTGTTAGATGTCGGTTGTGATCAAGCTTATTTGAAAGAATTGCTAAAGCCGTCAAGGTATTTGGGTGTTGATTTAGGAGGCAAGCCAGACATGATTCTAAATCTAGATGAGGTAGATAAACTCCCATTTGAGGATCAGGAATTTCAATCCGTAGTCTGTTGTGATGTGCTAGAGCACCTAAACCGCTTTCATTTTATTTTCGGAGAACTTCTACGAGTTGCCGGAAGGCATGTAGTTATCTCACTCCCCAATAATTGGACCAATGCGCGTCGTCCTATCGAAAAAGGTAGGGGTAAAATTGGGCATTATGGGCTACCTCTGGAGGTTCCTATGGATAGGCATAAATGGTTCTTTTCATTAGAGGATGCGAGTGTGTTTGTGGAGAATAAGGCTCCAGATTACGGTTTTAAAGTGGTTGAATCCTTTGCTACAGAAAAGCCTAGAAGTGGCTTGAGTCGTGTTATTCGCAAAAGCTTGACTAAGAGTAAGATGTGTTATTTGAATCGCTACGCGCACACTTATTGGGCTGTTCTTTTAAGAAAGAATCATTCTAGTTGAATATGATATCAAACTTGCTGAATAGAAGTTGCAAGTTGCAACTTCTATTCAGCAAGCTATGATTATTCTAGGAACCCCTTTAAATATGGAGTGGTCGTTTCGGGGCGAGATTTTTGTAGTCGCCCTCAGAAAATCAAGGAGATGTCGGAGCTTGTAGCTGCGGGTCAAAATGTGCAGGTTCGCGGAGTGCGGCGTATTGGCAAAACATCTCTAATTTTTGAGGTGGCCCGTCGGATGAAAAGGAAATGACTGTATATAGATTTATTGGGTATTGATTCGTTGGAAGTTCTGGTGAGTCGTCTGGCTAAGGCTTTATTGATGTTTGAGGAGAAAAACAGTTCTCTAAAGCAGGCGATGAAGAAGCTGGCAAGCTTGAGACCTAGTGTAAAAATTGATGCCATCACAGGAAATCCAACTTTTTCTATTAACCGCACAGTGGATCCTATTCATTCTCCAGATGATCTTGAAGAGTGTTTATACTACATTGAAAAAGAGATTGATTATGGAAATAGCATCATTGTGCTAGATGAATTTCAAGACCTGCTCAAGTTGGAGAAAAACCGTCAGATCCTGGCGGTTTTACGCTCTAAGATCCAATTTCTGGTTAAACACTCTTTTGTGTATTTGGGAAGTGTGCGCAATGATATGGATATGCTTTTTTTAGATCCAGATAGTCCTTTTTATAAACAGGCGATCACCCTAGAGCTTGGCAGTTTAGACGCTAAGCAATTCCGCAAATTTCTTATGGGTAAGTTTGCTAAGGGGAAACGTGAAGTCGATGAAGGGTTAGTTGAGGAAATACTACAGATTGCTGATGGAGTCACAGGGGATGCGCAAGAATTATGCTCATGGCTTTGGCGAACTGAAGGCACACATTTAACTTCTGAATCACTTCGTAAGGCCATGACTATGATTTTTAACGAAAGAAATAGTGCGTATCAACTCATTATGACACAGTTGCCTAAAGTGCAACGTAGAGTCTTTATGGAAATGGCGAAGTACAAGGGAAATAATGTTTTGGGAGCAGATTTTATCAAGAAGAGTAAAGCAGCTAATTATGCCTCTGTTCGAAGAGCAGTAGATGCGCTAGAGCAAAGGCGGCTTCTCTTTCGTGATAAAAAAGGCTACCGATTTTTTAATCCTTTCATAAGGATGTGGCTACAAAGTCAAGAGGTGTAAGGGCTTAGTGCTCCATCCACATTTCCTTGTGCCCTTAGGTGTTCGATTTATTTAAGGATCTAGATTGAAAAATCGATCTGGGCATTCTCGTGGATGCCGCATTCTCTTTTGAGGCCGAAGAAGCGAGTTTCTTCTATGGACATTCCATCGGAGTATTTTTGAGTGGTGTGGGTATCTCCAATAGAGACATAACCCTCATGCCATAGTGGATGGTAGGGCAGGTCATGCTTGGTGAGATAGTCATAGATATTTTTATCTGTCCATTCAACAATAGGGTGGAGTTTAAGGCGGTTTTCTTGCAGCGCAATAACAGAAAGATTTTCTCGACTGCTCGATTGAGCACGACGTAGTCCAGCGATCCAGACGTCTGCTCGCAGATCCCGAAGCGCGCGTTGCAGTGGCTCTACTTTGTTCATTTGGTTGTAGAGTTCAATACCTTTTTTTCCTTTTTCCCACAGTTTTCCATGGCGCGCTTCTTGCCAGGCGGCACTAGTTTCAGGGCGATATATTTTTAGATTGAGCTTTAAGCGTTCAGTCAAGTCGTCGATAAATTTGTAGGTTTCAGGGAAAAGATAGCCAGTGTCAATGAGGACTACTGGAATTTTTGGCCATATTTGTGTTGTCAAATGGAGAGTAACTGCTGCTTGTGCCCCAAAACTACTAGTCATAACAATTTTTTCAGGGAATTGATTGACAGCCCATTGAAGGCGCTCCTCGGCGCTGCGAGTCGTTAAGGTATTATTCAGTTCCCTAAGGTCTAGGTCTTGCCATGTTTGAGAAGTCGCTGCACTATCGAGTGAAGATGTATGATTCATGGCGATTTTTGGTGTTTTAGTAATAACCATGGATTGAAGATAATTCGAAAGTCTACAAAGTCTATCGACTTATTCAAGTATAGTTTGAGTAATTGGATGAAATTATCTGTAAGGTATTGATAATGAGTAAATTAGGTGATATAAATCTTTTCGAAAAAATGAGCAAGTAATGGCAATTTCAGAGTTTTCACAGAGGCAGCGAGTCGAGTTTGTAGAGACTGATATGGCTGGAATCATGCATTTTTCCAATTTTTTTCGGATGATGGAGCAAACAGAGCACGCATTTTTCCGTTCACTGGGAAGTACGGTTCATGAAAAAGTGGATGGTAAAACGATTGGTTGGCCTAGAGTAGAAGCGCACTGTGAGTATCTAAAGCCGCTAAAGTTTGAAGATGTCGTAGAGATTGTCCTGCGTATTGAGGAAATTCGAGAGCGATCACTAAAAATGCAATTTCAGTTCCAGAAAGTTATGAAGACTGATGGAAATAGTGAGGTTTTGGAAAAGGTTGCAAGGGGTTATCTGACGACGGTTTGTGTAGAGTTAGGCAGAAAAGAGGGGCAGTTGAAGTCGCGCAGTATTCCGGAGTCGTTTTTAGTGCAAATTAAAGAACATAACGATTTAGAAATGGCGTAAGTTACCTAGGTGTCTTATGAATCTCCAAGCTCAGCAGCTAATAAGCCTAAATGATTTGTTGCGGCAGCTTCGCGAGACCAATCCGTTTTTTAGCAAAAAACTGAAAGAGTCGGGTGTAACCGAAGATATTAAGAGTTTGGAAGGCTTTACAGAAAAATTTCCGTTGTTGAAGAAGCAAGATCTTGTGGATGATCAGAAAGTTAATCCACCTTATGGTACAAATTTAACTTATCCAATTTCAGCCTACACTCGTTTCAGCCAAACAAGTGCAACAAGCGGTGCAAAGCCAGTAGTCTGGCTAGATACAGATAAGAGCTGGGCATGGATGGTTGAAAATTGGGTGAAGGTTTATCAATGTGCTGGAGTAAGCAAGGATGATAGAATTTTTTGTGCATTTTCATTTGGTCCATTTTTGGGGTTCTGGACAGCTTATGAAGCGGCTCATGAGTTAGGTTCTCTTGTAATACCAGGTGGCAATATGGATACGCTAACTAGAATAGAGATGGTTCGACGTCATAAGGTTAGTGTTTTGTGTTGCACACCGACCTATGCAATAAGGTTTTTTGAGATTGCAAGAGAGCAATCGATTGGGCCAAGACAACTGCATTTGGAAAAAGTTTTAGTAGCGGGGGAGCCTGGAGGTAGCTCTTTTGCGTTTCGGAAATATTTTGCGGAAGTTGCGCCTGGGATTGATCTTATCGATCATTATGGGATGACAGAAGTCGGTCCTGTTGCTGTTAGAGATCCAGAATACCAAGATACTTTGCAAATCTTTGATCATCGATATCTTGCGGAATTGATCGATCCAGAGACAAAAGCCTTGATTGCAGTAAGTGATGAAGCTGTTGAAGGTGAATTGGTTTTAACACCACTAGGGCGATCAGCCACTCCAGTATTAAGATATTGCACTGGAGATTTAGTTCGAATGAAAAAAACTAAGGGGCGAACTTTATTAGAAGGAGGTATTATCGGCCGTATGGATGACATGGTGATTGTGCGCGGTGTAAATATCTATCCTACAGCGATTGATGGGGTTTTGCGTGAGTTTCCTCAATTAAAAGAATATCGAGTAACGCTGGACAAAACTGCTAGTTTGCCGGAATTATTATTAGAGGTAGAGTTAGATGGACAGAGAAACGAGGATATTGCCAAGAAGATGCAGGAGCGTTTCCATCAGGTTTTTGCTTTGAGGATTCCCGTAGAAACGGTTCCAGAAGAGAGCTTACCGAGGTTTGAAATGAAGGCCAAACGTTGGATCATTAAGGAATAAAATAATGGTTGAGATAAAAGGTCTTAGTAAAACATACCAAGAAGGTTCCTCAGAAGTAGAGGTGTTAAAACAGGTTGATCTAAAAATAAGTAAAGGTGAGTCTGTCGCAATTCTAGGGGTATCTGGTTCTGGCAAGAGCACGTTATTAAACCTCATAGGTGGTTTAGATGAACCAAGTCGCGGTGAAATTTTTGTAGGTGATCAGGCTTTACATAATCTCAGTGAAGAGGGACTAGCTAGATTTCGTAATGAGATTGTGGGTTTTGTTTTTCAGTCTCATCATTTACTCCCACACTGCTCAGCGCTAGAGAATGTCCTGATTCCAACTTTGGCTAATGAGTTCCTAGGTAATCAGCTAGAGGCTGAGCGGCGTGCGAACGAGTTGCTTGAGCAAGTGGGCCTAAAGGATCGGGTAGATCATTTGCCAGGAGAGTTATCTGGAGGTGAAAGGCAACGTGTTGCGGTGGCTAGAGCATTAATCAATGAGCCTGTATTGTTGCTGGCAGATGAACCTACAGGCGCATTGGATCGTCAAAACGGAGAGCAATTGATGGATCTATTGGTTAAGCTAAATCGAGAGAATAAGCAAACACTGATCATGGTGACACATTCTGAGGTTTTTGCAAAGCAGATGAATAAGCAGTTGCGCTTGGAGCAGGGATCACTTGCTGAGAGTTGAACTTATGAATCTATTAAATCTTACTATTCGCAATGCGAAGTTTTACTGGAGAGATCATTTAGGTTTAGTTCTAGGAGCATCATTAGCTACAACTGTCTTGTTGGGAGCACTAGGTGTGGGTGATTCCGTGCGAGAAACGCTAGTGCAAATCGTAAATGCAAGAATTGGGAAAATTGATTATTTATTGTTTTCCAAAGATCGTTTTTTTCGTCAGGAATTAAGCCAAGACTTAAGGGAAAAGCAAAAAGGTCTTGTAGCTTCGGGCGCCATGGTTGTTGGAACGGTTGCTACGCCAAGTGGAAACAGTAGAGTCAATCAAGCTCAGATAATGGGTATGGAGGCTGACTTTTGGAAATTTGCGCCTGAGCTGATAGATTGGAAACCAGAAGGTAAAAAAGTAGGTATTAATCAAGCTTTGGCCAATCAGTTGTCAGTTAGACCTGGTGATACCATTGTTCTAAGGATGGAGAGACCTTCCTTGATATCTCGAGATGCGCCTATATCTGGTGGAAGGGATTATCTAGAATCGATTAGATTGGAAGTAGACAGAGTGCTAGATGCAAAATCTTTCGGTCTTTTTAGTTTAAATGCTAGCCATCTAGCTCCATACAATGTGTTTATTGATCAGAAATCACTCGCTAAGACCTTAGGTTTTGAGAGTAAGGCTAATCTACTTCTCATTGGGGATGTTGAAAAGCAGGGCGTTACTTTATGGAGTGAAGCTTTAGAGACTTGCTTCAAGTTACAAGACTTTGCTTTGAATTTAAAAGATCTGAATCATGGTCAGTATGAGCTTTCATCTGATCGTGTCTTTATTGACACTCCTCTGCAAAATAGGTTGTTAAAAGTTAACAATGATTCTTACGGTGTAGTCACATACTTAGTGAATGAGATAAAGCCGTTAGAAGATCATAAAAATTCTTTGTGGACACCTTATTCTATGGTGACTGCAGTTGATCCCAAGCAAGTTGGCTTTTTACCGGATGATTTAGATAATGATGAGGTCGTCATTAATCAATGGTTAGCCGATGATCTAGATCTTTCAATAAAGGATAAGATTGCACTTCGGTATTATGTAGAGGGTGAAAGGCGAGAACTTATAGAGCAAGAAACAGTGATGAACGTTCGTGCTATTTTACCGATGCAAGGACCGCAAATAGATTCTAGATGGATGCCCGATTTTCCTGGAATCTCCGAAGAAGATAATTGTCGCGAATGGGATCCTGGCGTGCCGATTGATTTGGATAAAATTCGTGAGAAAGATGAAGTTTATTGGGATGAGTATAAAGGTGCTCCTAAAGCCTATATGACTTTGGCTAAAGGAAAAAAAATCTGGGGATCGCGTTTTGGAGAGCTAACAGCTATTCGTTACACCGCCAGTAAAAGCCTACGTACTGATTTGAGGTCCAAGATTCAAGGGATGGATCTAGGTCTAATGCTTCTGCCTTTCGCTGAGATAGCGCACAAGGGAGGAAAAGCGCCATTTGATTTCTCAGAACTTTTTTTGAGTTTTAGTTTTTTTATTATTCTGGCTTCAGCTTTTTTAATGGGTCTGTTTTTTGCATTTTCTTTAGAGCAGCGCAGTCGGGAAGTTGGTGTTTACCTTGCTGTTGGCTGGAGTCGAAAAAAAATAAAACAACTGGTTATAACAGAAGGCTTGGGTATGTCTGTTTTAGGATCGATCCTTGGAGTGCTATTAGGCGTAGCCTATACTGTGTTGATGCTTTGGGGACTTGATTCAATTTGGAAGGGAGCTGTTGGTGAGATTGATTTTATTTTCCATATTTCTGCTATGTCTATCATAGTAGGTGTGCTTCTTAGTCTTGGTATAGCTTGGGTATCGATGTTTTGGGTTTTAAGGAAGCAGTTTGCTAGTTCGGTTCGAGAGTCGTTGGCTGGGCTTACACATCATGAATTCAGTGTCAGAATAAAACCGAGTGGTAAAAAATTTCGTTGGTCATGGGTAATGATTGCAGGTGCATTCCTGTCTGTTTTTGTGCTGATGTTACGAGGTCAAGCAGCCAGCGGTGTGATTCAATCTGGCATGTTTTTTGGTGCGGGAGCTTTGGCCTTAGCCGGAGGGATCTTGGTATGCTCGGAATGGTTCATCTATTTGGCTAAAGGAGCAAACCTAAAAAATACCTTCGGTTCACTATCACAACTCGCCGTTAGAAATGCAGCTAGGAGACGTAGTAGAAGTTTGGTGGTAGTTGGAGTATTGGCATGTGGGGTTTTCTTGCTGATATCCGTAGGTCTTTTCCGAAAAGATGCCACGGTTCAGTCTGAAGAAAGAAGTTTTGGGACAGGCGGTTATGTTTTATGGGGCGAAACTACTGTTCCACTTTATGATGATCTTAATAGAACAAGTGTTCAGGAGTCTTTGGGGTTTGCGGGAGGTGTTTTGAATGGAGTTGCCTTTTTGCCATTTCGAGTCAAAGAAGGAGATGAAGCCAGTTGTTTAAATCTAAATACTGCTCAGTCGCCAAGGATTCTTGGGGTGAAAAGCCAGGACTTAGAATCCAGAAAGGCGTTTAGTTTTTCGAGTAAAGCGAATAATCAAGGAAAAGGTTGGGCTCTGTTAAGAGATAATCTTGGGGAGAGAGTCATTCCTGCAATAGGCGATTTGAATTCACTCACTTGGTCACTGGGTTTAAAAATTGGTGATGAAATAAATTACCTAGATGATTTTGGAGAACCTTTTCGCATAAGAATAGTTGCAGCAGTAACAGGAAGCTTATTGCAGGGAAGTTTAATCATAGATGAGGAGGCTTTTCGAAATATCTTTGTAGATGAAGGAGGTTATCAGGCATTTTTAATCGATAGTGATGAAGGACATTCTGAGAAAGTGGAAGAGGAATTGTCTCGTGTTCTTGGAGATTATGGTATGTCTGTGACAACGACCTGGGAAAGACTAGCACGACTTTATGCTGTGGAAAATGCCTATATCTCCATGTTTCAAGTCTTAGGAGGACTTGGGTTGATTTTGGGTAGTATTGGTGTGGCCGTGACTTTACTGAGGAATGTGATGGAGCGTAAAGTGGAGTTTAGTCTAATGCGGGCAGTAGGTTTCAGTAAAAAGAACGTTAGGTATTTAGTGGTAAAAGAAAGCTTTCATCTAATGGCTTGGGGTTTAGCGCTAGGGGTGATGGCATCCTTGCTAGCAGTTATTCCAGCGTTATCAGCAAATTGGAGCTTTTCTATGCTATTATGGCTTTTCATGATGATGCTAGTTCTGTGCTTGATGGGTATCTTATTTAGTTGGAGAGCAAGTTCATTTGCTCTACAGCGGGCCAATGTTCAAGTATTGCGTGCAGAGTAGCTAGACTTATCATTTCTAGATAACCATGAATTGGACACGTCGAGACTTTCTAAGTAGTGCCTATATCATCATAGGGGGATATTGTCTTGATCTTGAGGCGTCAAATTTATATGCGGCTACTGAAAAACTAAGAACTTACACCGTCAGAAAGGGTGATTCACTTAGTTCTATAGCAAGAAAGTATAAGTGTAGTGTGTCTTTATTAAAATCTGCGAATGGCCTTAAACAAGATACGATCCTAATCGGTCAGAAGTTAGAGATTCCTTCGCCGTCTAACCAGAAGTCCCACAAAGTTGTAAAGAAGACCTATACGGTAAAAAAGGGTGATACGATTAGTACAATTGCTCGTAAAATGAATAGTCATATCTCCGCCATTCGTTCAGAGAATAAGTTGAGAAATGATTTGATATACATCGGCCAAAAAATTGTAGTGCCAATTCAACCTGTTTCCTCCAAAAGGGAATCTAGCAGATCGTTTGTGTTTTTGAATAAGGCAATCGGAGGCCGGATCAAGGTTGCAAATTTAAACCGTAAACGCTGGAAGTATATCGTAGCACACCATAGTGGAACACCAGTTGGTAGTGGTGCTATTTTTGATGCTTATCATCGCAGTCGTGGTATGGAAAACGGCTTAGCCTATCACTTTGTAATTGGCAATGGATCTGATTCGGGCGATGGGCAGATAGAGATTTCAGAAAGATGGCGAAAACAAATACATGGAGGACATGTGAAATCAAATTGGTACAACCAAAACTCAATTGGTATTTGTCTAGTCGGTAACTTCCAAAAAAAGAAGCCTTCACGCAATCAAGTGGCATCTTTTATTGAGCTCACGAATTATTTACGCAGCGATCTACTTGGCGGTAAACCGAAGTTAATGTTGCACCGAGAAATTAAAAACGAGCGGACTATTTGTCCGGGCAAATACTTCCCAGCGCAGGCGATGCACAAGCTATTTGGATAAGATCTCTCCAAAAGAGCTAAATTTAGCTGCTCAAGACGCAATGATAACGACGGCTCAAAGGCACCCAGCGTGAGCTGATAAGCTTGCCGTTGCAGGTGATTCTTACGCCACCTTGCTTAATAGAATTGTCGATGGAATTGTAGCACCGAAAAGCTGACCCGCTGTGATGACTCACAGAGATTTCTCTCCATGCATCTGAATATCTGCCTCCATGACGTTCGATAACCCATACCTTCTGTTTGCTTTTAGAATGAGTTCTAGGCTTTATGGCTTGTTTGAAGATATTTTCTGTAATGAATTTGATCATGATGTTTCCAGGTATTGTCTTCGACCTAGAAACAGAAAAGCTTACGAATTAGCTTAAATTTGAGCTTATAATTTTGATAGCTATTGAATGGAATCTAATGACCTTCATAAACTGAATTATTCTGATTTGCTAAGGGCGGCAGGTGGCGTTTGCTGAGTGATATGTATGCTGCGTATGATGCTAACAGCCTTTTGTAAAAAACTGTCTCGCAGAGTTAGATTATTATCTCTAAGAGAGTTTGGCTTTTTTAGTGCAGAATTTTTATCGGGTTGCTCAAACCAGTTGCGTCTAGGAAACGGTGTGATTTCTGAAATTGTGTTCGATACTTTACTCTCGATAGCCAGTTCCCAGGCTTCAGTAGTTTGCTCATTCTCTGGCAAAGGGATATCTGGAATAATAGGTTTACCCAGTAGATCAGTTTGATCTGGTAAAATCGCAGTTGCTTTAGCTAGTCGAGCATAGCGGCCTGAAGGCAGTTTTTTAGATGAGGTGAATAGTCCAGCTTCTCCAGAGGTTTCAGTGCCAAGGAGAATGGCATTTAGTTGTTTCTTGAGATAGGAGGCAATAAGTTCTCCGGCTCCGCGGGTGTCCTTATTTATTACGATGAGTATGGGGAACTTGGCCGGAATATTAAGAGGTTGGCTGCTTGAATCAAACTCACTTAGTGTTGAGCTAGAGTCTTGGACAGAAAATAGTGGAGTGTTAGGTGATACAAATAAGCTTAGGAATTTTGCTGATAAACTGAAATCAGTTTGCTCGTAAAAAAAACGTAGATCTAGAATGAGTCCAACTATTGCTTTCTCGTGCCATTCTGGCCACAGAGATGTCAGGTCGTTAATATCCTGTTCACGAACACTGGTTAGTCGTAGGTAGGCAATATTATGCGCAAGTAGCTCCAATACATTATGCTCGTCTGCGGAATAAATTTGAAGAGGTGCAAAAGTGACTTTGATTTTATCAGGCGCGTTTTGGATATAGCTAGAAACATTTTCAGGTTTGAGGGGCTGAGAAAGGAGTGAGGCGCTATCAATATAATCTGTACGCAATAGGTTGAGAAGAATGTTTGTGTCCTTTGGTGTTAGTGATAGCAAAGGCTGCTGCTTTTCCATTTCATTTAAGGGCCTATTTTCCTGCTGATCCTTTTTATCAGAGTCTCCAAGAGTATTGATTTGTGTTAGTTTTTCGGAAATATCTTGGCTTGCGATAGGAGTTTGCTCCTTTTCGGTGAAATTTGTGGTTAAGAGGAAAAAGTAAACGATGGAACCGCCCATGAGAAAAGCGGCAGCTAGAGCACTAAGGAAAAGGGGGGTTGAGATTTGTGGTAAAGATTTTTTGTTACTCATGATGTTAGACTTTAGGTCTATAGAATCTAGTGGGGTGTCATGCTATCAATAGCCTTTTGTCCAATGTCGTTACGGTATTGGCGGCCATCAAATTGTATTGTTTTGTTAAGTTTATATGCTTTTTCGCGAGCTGACATGAAATCCTGGCCTAAAGCAGTGCAAGCCAAAACCCTACCCCCTGCGGTCACGACTTGATCGTTTTCTTTCTTTGTGCCTGCATGAAAGATGATTTCTTCATTGGATTGATTGGTCTCGAGTCCCGTGATGGAGTCGCCTGTTCTAGGCTGTTCAGGGTATCCCTGTGATGCAGAAACAATAGTTACTGCAGAGTCATTCTTGATTTTGATCTTATACTTATCAAGTGTCTCATCAATAACTGCTAAGATGAGGTCTAAAAGAGGTGTTTCAAGAAGGGGCAAGAGAACCTGTGTTTCAGGGTCTCCAAAACGACAATTAAATTCGAGGACTTTAGGCTTACTATCTTCAATCATAAGCCCACCGTAGAGGACACCTTTGTAATCGATGCCGTCTTTTTGGAATTGAGCTAGGAGAGGCTTGAAGATGGTTTCTTTGATAGTGTTGAGGATTTCTGGTGTAACAAGAGGTGCTGGAGCATAAGCTCCCATACCCCCTGTATTAGGGCCTTGGTCGTGATCGAAGATACGTTTATGGTCCTGAGATGTAGGAAGGAGTTGATAGGTTTGTCCATCTGTAAAAGCATGAATAGAAGCTTCTTGCCCAGTGAGGAATTCTTCAATAACCACTTTACTGCCAGCGTCACTAAAGCTTTTATCGTCCATAATTTGTTGGATGGCAGCGAGAGCTTGGTCTAGGTCTTGTGAAATAATAACCCCTTTACCAGAAGCTAAGCCATCAGCTTTGACCACTATTGGAAATTCCTCTTTATCCAAGGATTGGAGATATTCTCTAGCAGCGTTACTATCTGTAAAAGTGTGGCTTGTGGCGGTAGGTATATCTGCCCGAGTAAGTAATTCTTTGGTGAAATGCTTACTGCCTTCGAGCTGCGCGGCTTTTTTATTGGGGCCAAAAACTTTTAGGCCAAGATTTTGTAGTTCATCAACCAAGCCAGCACATAGGGGAGCTTCCGGACCTACAACCGTTAGATCTGGCTTGTTAACGTTCGCCCATGCGGTGAGGTTAACCACATCTGTGTTTTTGATGGGAATATTTTCTCCAATGCATGCTGTTCCTGCGTTTCCCTGGGCAAAAAATAACTGAGTCACACGAGGATCCTGTGCTAATTTCCAACCCAGGGCGTGCTCTCTTCCTCCACTTCCAACAATAAGAACCTTCATATTAATCACAAGAACATGCCTGAGTAGGTAGTAAATGTAAATGGGTGATTTCTGCAAGGAGTATATTGATTTTGGCAGGAGGCGGTGAAATAAATCAGATTATGGTGTAGGAAAAATAAAGACAGTTGGTTCAGCAGGTAGTTTTTGGCTAGAAAGGGCTAATGCATTGCTCTCTAGATGGATAGTTTTATGATTTTCTAACCCACTCTCATCTAGGTTTCTCATTTCATAAGCTCCTGACTTCGGGGTTTTATAAAGAATAGGGATAATTACCTTGGCTTTTAATTCCTCAGCAATGTCCCACCAGTGTTTAGGTGTTAGAGCCTTATTGCCGATTGGTAAGAAAAGCACATCCGTGCGGCCTATTTTGCGCCGAAGAGTAGCGTTAATTCGATGGCCGAGAGCGCCTAATGCACAATAGCGAACCTGATCTATGCTAAAAGTGAAGATAGTATTGAGGCCCACGCCTTGTTCTAATTGAGAGTCTCGAAAGGATGAGATTCCCTTAAAAAGGATACCATTAGACTGATTTGTTCCAATAGCAGTGAGACTCATAAAAATTTGAGGGTCTCCAATTAAGCGGTGCCAATCAGATCGGTCCGGAGTGTTCGCAGTTACTAATACAATGTCAGCTGATAAATTATTGGGAAAAGTGTAGTTTACTTTTTTATAATCGAACGGATCGATAGCTACGCGTATATCGGTGCTTGTAATGAGATAGAGAAACCCATGTCCTAGCCAGCTAATTTTAGTCCGAGGCCTTGGATCATCTTGGGAGTTCTTTTTTGCATCGTTAGCTTGATTATTTTCTTTGGCATCACTGCTTGAAATGGCCTCCGAATGGTTTTGGTGTGTTCCTCTTGCTTGATCTAGAGCATATGAAGGAGCGTTGAAAGTAGCTAAGAGAAGCAAGCAATAAAGTAGGGGCTTCCGTAAAGCAAACATATAACCATTATTCAATAGTGGGATATCTATTGTGTTCAAGAGTTAATTTATGCACCTATTCCAGGTTTTTGAACCATAACCCAGGATAGAAATCTATATTTCTACTATCAGAAAATTGAAAGACCTTTTAAGATAAGATTTATGAATTCTGAAAGATCGGAAACAGTCGGAGATTTTATTCAAGCTGCAAGTGCTCAGTGGGAGTTTGGCGAAAAAACAGCGGAGTATTTTGATCAGCATGTACAGCGTTCTGTTCCGTTTTATCACGAATGTCATGAATTAGCGCTTCGGCTGTCTGATTACTTTGTCATGGAGCAATCTGTGGTCTATGATTTAGGTGCTGCAACTGGTGTGTTGCCCGAAAAACTGGCCAGACGACATGAGGCTAAAGATTGTCAAATCATTGGAGTGGATGCTGAAGAGGCCATGGTTAAAAGAGCTCAAGCTCGATGTGCAGATTACAAGCGTATAGAAATACGCCATGGCAATGTGATGGATTTGGAATGGCAGCCAACTGATTTCGTAACTTGTTTTTATACACTACAATTTATTCGACCTAAAGTCAGACAGCATTTGGTCAACCTGATCTACCAAAACCTCAACTGGGGCGGCGCATTTTTATTGTTTGAAAAGGTAAGAGGTCCAGACGCACGTTTTCAAGATATGATGAACGCTTTGTATACAGACTATAAACTAGCTAATGGTTATTCTGGTGATGAGATCGTGCAGAAAACAAGGAGCTTAAAAGGAGTTCTAGAGCCTTTCTCTACCCAAGGTAACTTAGATTTGTTTAAAAGAGCAGGCTTTGTGGATGTTATGACGGTCTACAAATATGTCTGCTTCGAAGGTTTTTTAGCTATTAAATGAATGATTGTAAGCTTATACAGGTCATTGTAAGTTGTTTTTAAGATGATCTACCATGTCGGAATATAAAGCACGTTACTGGCTCAATTTTGATGAGCAGCATTGTGGAAAGCCTTTAGTCTACGAGCTCTCTAAGCGATTTGACATAGTATTTATCATACGTCAAGCGTCCGTGAATCACGAAGTAGGAGTGATCGGGATGGAGCTTGCAGGTGCTAGGGAAGTTATCAAACAGGCTGTCGTCTGGCTAGAGAAGCAAGGGGTTAAAGTTGAGCCCGTAGAAATTCAGACCATTGAGGGGTAGATTGATAAGGGGCCTTATAAAATTAGCATGGCGTCGCCATAAGAATAAAATCTGTATTTTTTATCGATAGCTTCTTGATAAGCCTTTTTTTGTAAATCATGACCCATAAATGCTGCTATGAGCATGATTAATGTCGATCCAGGTAAATGAAAATTGGTGATCAGGCTATCAACTCGTTTAAAAGAGTAGGGCGGGTGGATAAAAATATTTGTGTCACCTGGACCTGAATTTAGCTTGGGATTGCTTTCTAGAACACGTGCGCTGGTTGTGCCTACCGCTATTACTCTTTCAGCAAGTTTTACTTCTTCAGATAAACTTTCTGGAACCCAATATCTTTCACGGTGCATTTGGTGGTTCTTGATTTCTTTAGCTTTTACAGGTCGAAAAGTTCCTAGACCTACATGGAGTGTGATGAATTGATGATTAAATTGATTTAGAAGTTCTGAAGTAAAGTGTAGTCCAGCCGTTGGCGCTGCTACGGAACCTTCCTTTTGGGCATAAGTGGTTTGATAATCTGAAAAGTCTTCATTCTGGAAAGTATCTTCATCAGACGCCTCTCTGGCCTTTTGGATGTAGGGGGGGAGAGGGAGTTCACCGAATGTTTTTAAATCTGGCTTTTGATAAAACCTCATCACTCTTGAGCCATCTTCTAGTGTGCGCAGAATTTCAAATTCTGGTCCTTTGAGATCGGTTCCTCTTTTTTCTAAACGATATTTATTACCTGGTAATAACTTTCTTGCGGGTTTGCCTATAGCTAACCAGTGGTTAGGAGAAGTTTCTTCTAACAGAAGTAATTCGATTTTTCCTTTTTCAGCAAATAGTCGAGCAGGAATTACTTTGCTGTTGTTAAGGATTAAAAGATCTCGAGGCGTGATCCATTCGCTCAGTTGGTGAAAGCTGCTGTGGAAAATCTGCCTCGTTTTTCGTTCTATGACCATGAGTTTAGAACGGTCTCTGGGGTAAGTAGGCTTTCGAGCAATAAGTTTAGAAGGTAGTTCAAAATGAAAATCGTTGGTCTGCATGGATATGTAAAGGATATTATTTAAGTGCTTCCGCCCTGATAGGTTGCATCTAAAATCAAAGCCAATGACTTTATAAAGCAATTATTTACATTGCTTTGTTTTGACAAAATTATGGGAAGTCATTACCATAAGAAGCTATGATAAAACTTAGATCCCGTAAAGGTTTTACGCTTGTCGAGCTGCTTGTGGTTATGACGATTATTGCTCTTATTATTGGCTTAGCTGTGCCAGGACTAGCAGCAGCGAGAAAGGTTGCATCTAGAATCAGTGACACTAATAATGCGAGAAATTTAGTATTAGCACTTAATCTAGCGGCTCAAGATTCTAATGGATTGTATCCTACTGGGGCATCCTCCACTGAGGTTTTCGAAGAACTTGTTCATAATCGATACATTGATGATGAAAGGGTCTTTGCAGGGACCAATACACCCAATCCTCCAAAAATCGATCCAGGTAATCTGCCAGCTTTTACCTTGGACCCAAGAAATGTGGCATGGGCTTATGTAGATAACCTCACTACAAATTCACCAAGTCGTTGTCCGTTGGTTTTAACTAAAGGCGTCAAAGCCTTCACTAATCTGGGTGTTGTCAGCCCTGAGTTGCCTGCTATGGCTAGCGCGGATTCCCCGTGGGGGCCAGACGGGGTCGTTGTGGGAACAGTTGGAGGGAGTGCAGAATTTATAAAGGCTAACCCGAATGGGACAGTAGACCTTGGGATTACAGGGGCAGAAAACCCTGTTTTATCACCTAGCTATTGATAAAACCCTTCATAATTTCTTATCCTTTTCTAGCGTTGGTGGCCAAAGAGTTTCAAAATTAGTTTAGCAGTGGCTCTAGACGCTTTGTGAAATACGGTGCAACAGATATGCTCCGATGATGAGGATTACTAGACCAACTAGTATAGCTATTAACAATATAGCCTGTTTGTTGTTCGAGACGCTATCTTCAATTTGGGTAACCGTAGGTGGGGCGGCAGCATTAAAGGGTTTTGAAGAAAGTCTGCGTTTTGCGTCTTCAAGTTGCGCTATAAACTCATCGTAACTCTGGAAACGGTCATCGCGATGGCGAGCCATGCATTTGGTGATGGCATAGACAGTTTGTTCACTTACATTGGGGGCATATGTGGCTAGAGGCAGGGGAGTATTATGTAAATGCATGCTAGCTACGAGCTCAGCTGTATCAGCATCAAATGGAGGGCGCCCAGCTAAGGAATGATAGATAGTGACACCTAAGGAGTACATATCACTTCGGAAGTCTTCAGGTATACCTTCTAGCCTTTCAGGAGAGACGTAGTAGGGAGTTCCCCATATTTCACCGTCAATTTCATCGGCTGTCTCAGGCGTTAAAGCTAGTCCAAAATCCACTACCTTGGGGGTTCCATCGTTGGCAATCATCATATTGCCAGGTTTGATGTCACGGTGAATGAGTTGACCTTTTTGTAAGGCGAAATTTAAACCTGAAGCGATACCAATAGCAATGTCAATGGCTTCAATTTCAGACAATTTTTTTCGTCTAGAAATTTCGTCATCTAAGGTATTATCGCCTAAGCATTCCATGACTAAATAGTATTGCCCCTCGAATTGACCAAATGAATAAACTTGAACAATATTTGGATGGGCGAGGGATGAAGTAATCTCGACTTCGCGTAAAAAGGTTTCGATGAATTTTTTATTTTCCGACAGGGAAACTTTAAGAACTTTAATGGCAACAATGCGATTGAGATTTTCATCCGTTGCTTGAAAGACAGATCCCATACCTCCTTCACCAAGCTTGTGTTCAAGTCGAAAGTGGTCAAACTTGGAAAATACAGAAAATTGGTAACTGCAATAGGGGCATACCACACCCGTGCCTACGTCGAGACCTGAAACATCCACTTCCTTTAAACAACTTGGACAAAGGTTTAGAGCGGTATTAATGATGTTCAAGATAGTTTTCATGATATCATTGATAAAAGCTGCGGCAACACTTTAATAGAAAGAGATTTGAAGATTTATTACATAAAAGCCCAAGAACTTAAAAAAAAGAGAAGATTTGACCAGGCGTTGGCAGAGAAGTTAGAGATTTCACGAATGCGGGTGAAGCAACTTATTGAAAGTGGAAGTGTTCTTGTCGATGGCGAGGCTGTAGGAGCCCGAGTCAAGTTGGAAGGTAATGAAGAGATAGAAGTTTACATGCCAGACCCTAAGCCTATGGCTTTAAATCCTGTGGAGATGGATTTAAAAATTCTATACGAGGATAATGACTTTTTAGCACTAAATAAGAATGCTGGTGTTACGGTTCACCCTGGTGCAGGAGTTCGAGATGCGACTTTAGTTGCGGGGCTTTTACACCATTGTCAAGGGGAGTTATCTGGCATTGGAGGGGTTGAGCGTCCAGGTATAGTGCATCGATTAGATAGGGATACAAGTGGTATACTTATTGTAGCTAAGAATGATCAGGCGCATCTTGGATTATCTGAACAATTTCAATCGCGTACTATCCAAAAATTCTACCAAGCCTTTGTTCTGAAAAAACCTCCGAATGAGAAGGGCACTTGGGATGGTTCAATTGGTCGGCACCCGGTTCAAAGGCATAAAATGTCCGTTTTAAAGAATGGGAGACATGCGAGAACAGATTATTGTATTATAGAGGAACTTTGCCGTGTGAGTCATGAAAAAAGTCAACAATCAGCAAGGTGGGCGACTTTCATAGAGCTACAAATTCATACTGGAAGGACACATCAGATTCGTGTTCATAGTGCTCACGCCGGTTGCCCGGTGATTGGGGATAGAACGTATGGAGGAAACGTGAAATGGCCTTCGGAACTAGGTGTTCAACGGCAGCTCTTACACGCTTCTCGTTTACACTTGAGGCATCCTAGGACAAAGGAAGAGTTGCAATTTGTTGCTCCGTTACCTGAGGATTTTTGTTCCTTTTATGAGGCTGTTAGTGGTAAAAAGTTTGTGTATAAATGATGTCGCTATGAGCTCAAATTTCAAACAAGTCACACTCGAGTATATCAAGCAGCTTCAAGTATTAGGGTTAAAAGAAGTTGAGGTTGAAAGTGATCTTATCAATAGGCTAGTAGATTTTGGTAAGTCTGGTCATGTGTCTCATCAAACCACTTCAGCGCTGAGCACTTTTTCTAAGTCCGGTGCTTATGAAACGGACAGGATTTGTTTATCCCAGAGAGTAGAAGAGCAGAAGAATTCTCTGGCTTCAAGTGAAATGGTGGGAATAGAGAGGTCTATTGATGAGACATCAAATAAAGTTGAGGAATTGGCTGCTCTACAGCAAACCGCTTCGGTTTGCCAGAAGTGTCAACACTTAGCGAGCAGTCGCACACAAGTGGTATTTGGTGTTGGAAATCCTCATGCCGACATCATGTTTGTAGGCGAAGCTCCTGGTGCGGATGAGGATCTCAAGGGAGAGCCTTTTGTGGGTGCTGCGGGCCAGCTTTTAACCAAGATGATTGCTGCTATGGGTTTGACGAGGGAGAAAGTTTATATAGCCAATGTGCTTAAGTGTCGGCCAGACATGCCCCAAGGCGCTCCGGGTAATCGCAAACCTACTTTGAGTGAAATGACAACTTGTCGTCCTTATCTAGCAGCCCAAATCAGTATTATAGAACCAAAAGTCTTGGTAGCACTAGGTTCTACGGCTATTGAAGGGCTGATGGGAGAAAAAATGTCAATTACAAGGACAAGGGGAATGTGGCATGATTTTCAAGGAATACCGCTCATGCCAACGTATCATCCAGCTTTTTTACTCTATCAAAGGGATCTTGCTTTAAAACGTCAAGTTTGGGAGGATCTGCTTGAGGTAATGGAGCGAGTGGATATGGCCATCTCCGAAAAGCAGAGAGGTTTCTTCTTAAAGCAGTTAAGAAGCTAGGGCTAGGAATCATGAAGGTCTGGACATAACAATTAATTTATAAATACTTTTGATTATGATGGAATCCAGGGGGTTAGTTCAGCTAGGGCTATCTACTGCGCCAACACTAGAGATAGCCAGGCAGTTAGCTAGTCAGTTATTAAAGGATAAGCTAGTAGCTTGTATTTCAATTATACCAGGGGTGGAATCACACTACATTTGGAAAGGAAACCAAGAGCTGGAAAATGAAGTCTTATTGCTTATAAAACTTAAGAAGGAATTAGTGGATAAATTCAAGGAAAGATTTAGGCTATTGCACCCTTACGATTGCCCTGAATTGCTCTTTTTTGATGCTGAGAATGGCCTAGAAGCTTATTTAAAATGGATAAATGAAGGCTCCAATCTGCCATAATGACATGAAATGGTGATGGAAATGGGTAAAATATTCAAATTGTCACCATGCTGTAACAATTGAAGTATAGAATTTTCAGAAAGTTTCCCTAGTGAATAAAGTAAACGGAGAGATATGAGTTCTAAAATCCTTGTAATAGAAGATGAACCAGATGTTCTAGATTTAGTGGCCATGAACTTAAAAGCTTCTGGTTATATCCCGATTGCAGCAGAAAATGGTCAAATCGGTTTAGCTAAAGCTAGGTCTGAAATGCCTGCACTGATCTTATTAGATTTGATGCTTCCGCAAGTTCCTGGCTTAGAGGTCTGCAAGGCTCTGAAGAAGGAAACACTTACCTCTCAAATCCCTATTATTATGCTTACTGCAAAGTCTGAGGAGGTTGATCGCATTGTTGGACTTGAGCTAGGTGTGGATGACTATGTGTCTAAACCTTTTAGTCCGCGCGAGCTTATCTTGAGAATAAAATCAGTCTTGCGACGCAGTAAAGGTCCTGTAGAGGCTGCGGAACGTGTCAAGATTGGAGAACTCATATTGGATCATGCGAAGCATGAAGTAACCGTCCAAGGTGAGATGTTATGCCTTACGGCTACCGAGTTCAAACTTCTAGCTATTTTGATGGAAAGACGCGGAAGAGTTCAAAGTAGAGATCGACTATTGAATGATGTTTGGGGATATGAGAGTGTCATAGATACTCGAACCGTCGATACGCATATTCGGCGCTTAAGGGAAAAGCTAGGTGTTGCTTCTGACTACATTGAAACAGTCCGCGGAGTTGGATACCGCATTAGTGAATCAATGCTTATGGCAATCTAATAGCTGATTGGTTAAGCCTAGATGATTCTATTTGTATCAAGTTAGGAAGAAGAGGGCTGAAGCGAAAACAGCTTAAAGGATCTCACAGAGGGTTTTTTATCGTATGCTCTAGTATCTCCTATGTGGTATCTCATCTTAACAGCGATTGTTTTCCTGATATTTGTGGCAGCCTTTCTATACTACAAGGTGCTTCAGCCAATCGCAGTAATTAGGAAATTAACGCACGAAATGGCACTAGGAGAAGTGCCAACTGGTTTTATTGCAAAAGGGAAGTTCGGTTTAGCTCAAGTTACACGTAATCTTGAGGCCATTGCGCATCGTTTAAAAGATCTTGAGCGAAATGCTGAGGCAGAAAATTTTAGCTTGAGAGCAATTGTATCAAGCATGGTCGAAGGGGTGATGGTAGTAGATACAACAGGCCGAATTTTGATGGCAAATGAAGCCCTTAAAGAGATGTTTCATTTCAAAGCAGAAGTGGTAGGACGGACAGTTATTGAAGTTTTAAGACATCCTATCATTTTAAAAGCCATAGATGAAACAAATCAGAAAGAGCGCGGACATTTGCAGGAAATTGAGCTTTCAGATTTGGTTGATGAGGAGCGAATGGGCAGAATATTTGAGATGAATTCTGCTCCTTTACATGACACCCATGGTAAGTTATCTGGAGTTGTCGTGGTTTTTCATGATATATCCCGTATCCAACAACTAGAGCAAGTAAGACAAGAGTTTGTTACAAACGTTTCCCATGAGCTGAGAACACCGCTTTCAATTTTTAGAGGATACCTGGAAACATTATTGGAAACGCCTGATTTGCAAGCAAAAGATAGCAGTCGAGTTCTTCATGCCCTAAACCGGCACTCTAACCGACTTACTGCGCTGGTGAACGATCTTCTTACCTTGGCAAGGCTGGAATCAGGTCGCCCTGAACTTTCTATGGTGACGTTGAATATTGAGCAATTTTTTGTGAGGCTTAAGGAAGATTGGGATATGCTTTTTTCTAGGAAGAAATGTGAATTAGTTCTCGATATTGGTAAGGGGGTAGAATCTATAGAGGGAGACCCTCTTAAGCTTGAGCAAGTAGTCTATAACTTATTAGAGAATGCATTAGAGTATTCAGCTGAGAATGAAAAAATAATTCTCGGAGCAAAGTTTAACTCAGAAAAACGGTCTATTGATTGCTTTGTGATGGATCATGGAATTGGTATTCCAAGAGAAAAGCTCATACATATTTTTGAGCGTTTCTATCGAGTAGATAAAGCCAGATCACGTGATTTGGGTGGTACGGGATTGGGTCTATCTATTGTAAAGCATGTCATCAATTTACATAAAGGTGAGGTTTGGGCAGAGAGTAAGCTTGGTAAAGGAACAACTATTTGGTTTCGTTTACCTTTGGCATAGCATTTGAGGCATTGAGTTGTGCTAAAACTTCAGGATCTCTCACATCTGCCCAATGGCCTTTAAGTTCGAGGCCTTTAATTTTAAGTCCATCCTGAGCCATGGATCTTATGGCATCAGTAAGTTCGTATTCGCCACGAGGCGATTTCTCTAATGTAGCAGTGTATTTGAATAATGCTGGCTTAAACGCATAGATACCAGCATTATACCAAGGAGTAGAGACTGTTCCAGGCTTTGCTTTTTCAACCAGATCTTTCAGAAAGAAATCGTTGTTAAACACGGCTGCTCCTCCTGATTTTAAGTTTTCACCTTTCCGAACGGTAATCACACCATCATGAGTGAAAACTTCTAGTATATTAGCGTAGTCTGTTTGATCGACTAAGATATCTCCATAGACAAGTATAAAAGGAGAATCACCAATCCACTCTTTAGCCACCTCAGGTGCTTTGCCAGTTCCATTTACAACCTCCTGCCTTCCATAATGCATGCAGACATTGAAAGAAGACCCACTACCGAAATACGCTTCAATGATCTCTGCTTGGAAGCCTGTAATAATAAAGAAGTCTCGGATAGCTGTTTTATCCCGCAAGCCTTCTATGATATGTTGCAAAATAGGTTTCCCCCACACCTCAATCATAGGCTTAGGAACTGATTTTGTGAGCTCACGCATACGTGTACCCTTGCCAGCCGCTAGAATTAGTGCTTTCATCTTGGCGATAGTAATAACGAATATCGGATCAAAAATCTAATTAAAACGAGAAGGAACCCAATATGCCCCTATACAACAATGTTGTTGAGACCATTGGAAAAACCCCATTGGTAAAACTGAATCGCGTGACTGAAGGTGTGGATGCGACCATTGCGCTTAAATGTGAATTTTTTAATCCGTTAGGCAGCGTAAAAGATCGTATCGGTGCTGCAATGATTGAAGCCGCTGAGCAGGAAGGTAGACTAAAGGCTGGAACAACCATTATTGAGCCAACTTCTGGGAATACTGGAATTGCTTTAGCTTTTGTAGCTGCCGCTAAGGGATATAAACTTATATTGACCATGCCCGAGAGTATGAGCTTAGAGCGCAGAACGCTCCTGGCTATGCTAGGTGCTGAACTCGTTTTAACACCTGCTGCTAAGGGGATGAAGGGTGCCATAGCTAAAGCTGAAGAATTGTTGGCAGAAAACGATAATTCTTGGATGCCCCAGCAATTTAAAAATCCTGCCAATCCAACTGTTCATCAGAAGACAACTGCTGAGGAGATCTGGAAGGATACTGATGGGAAAATTGATATCCTTGTATCAGCAGTGGGAACTGGTGGAACAATCACAGGTGTCAGTGAGGTGATAAAGAAGCGCAAATCTGACCTGGTTTCCATAGCGGTAGAGCCTGAGGATTCTCCAGTTATTTCTCAAACGAAGAATGGAGAGGAGTTAACACCCGGACCACATAAGATCCAAGGCACAGGGGCAGGTTTTGTTCCTGACAATCTTCACTTAGACATCGTTGATGAAGTAATTAAGGTATCCAACGACGCATCTTTTGAGATGGCTCGTCGTTTAGCTAAAGAAGAAGGGTTACTCGTAGGTATTTCGGCAGGTGCAAACGTGGTGGCAGCTATGGAAGTTGCAAAGAGACCTGAAAATAAAGGTAAACTCATTGTCACCATTGGCTGTTCGACAGGAGAGCGCTACTTGTCTACACCATTAGCCGAAGCCGCTAGACAAGCTGTAGGTAGTTAAGGCTGCCGCTTACAACTCGTTAAGAGGCTTTACCATGAATGTTGTAGAGCCTTGTATGCGGTTTTGTGTCTCAAGATATTAGGCGAATGGCAGCAGGGTACCTGTAGCTAACACCTTTGCTGACTTGGGTGGCTGCAATTACTGTAAAGACTAATTCCAGGATGGGTATTATCCACAATAAGGGTAGACTGACAACTAGGCCGACTATGGTAATACATATGAGCAGACATATGATCATGTAAATAACTAAGGTAATTTGAAAATTGAGCGCTTCCTTTGCTTGTTCTGCAGCAAAGGGCATGTCATCTTTTTTGATCTGCCAAATAATGAAGGGGATAACAAAATTGATCAGTGGTAAGATACTCCAGCCTAAGAGTGTTCCTAAATGAGCCGCCATAGCCCAGTAGTTTTCTTTTCGTGAAACTTCCCGATTCATAGATTCAGTCTACATTTGTCAAGACATCCACTCTATTACAATTTGAAAGAAAGTTATAATATGGATTACAGATGATTTTCGATCATAGCGTAGGCCGAGTGATTATGAATGCTTTCCATATTTTCTGCTTCAACTTTATACCACGAAATATCTGGATGTTTGTTACAGCGGATCGCAATGTTACGGACTAAGTCTTCCACAAATACTGGGTTATCGTAAGCCATCTCGGTAACGTGTTTTTCGTCAGGTCGCTTGAGGAGAGAATACAGTTCGCAGCTAGCTGACTCTTCGACTAATGAAATAAGATCTTCTAACCAGACATGTTTATCTTCTCTCAAGAGAACTTCGAGAGTGACATAGCCTCGTTGATTGTGAGCACCTCTCTCGCTAATAGCTTTACTGCAAGGGCATAGAGTTGCTACCGGAACGGTGGTCATTAATTTAAATGCTAGTTCATCACCATGCATCTCTGCATCGAACCTACATATATAGTCCATAAGTCCCATCGCTCCAGTGACTGGTGCTAATTTTTCGACGAAATAAGGAAACTCTAGCTCTAGGTGGGCAGAACGAGCATCTAACTTTTGCTGTAAGGCTTTTAGAATATCAGGAATGTTTTGCACCTTTATGAGTGAACCATGCGCATTTAGCACTTCGACAAAACGTGACATGTGCGTGCCTTTGAAGTGGTGGGGTAGATCTACGGATAGAGCGATGGTGGCTACCGTATTTTGGTGTTCTCTAGCTTTATCAGCTACAGAGACAGGATGCTTAAGTCCCTTTACACCTACCTTGTTAATCGAGATATTGCGATCATCCTGTTTGTTTTGTGTATCTTGAAGATTGTCAGAGGCTATAGACATAGTTAAATAAAAATTTTGCAGATAAAAGCCAAGAAATATATCATATTCTAATAATACTGGCAAACTTACCAATATGCCTTTGTTTCAAAGGTGTTAGTGATAACCAGAGCTTTTTTAATTAACACGATGCCAAGGAGAAAAACGACTCGTAATAAAAAACAATGGCTTCCAATGGTTGGCTGGATAATTGCTAGTTTAGTTATTCTAGCATTTTTTCTTCCTTGGGCGCGATTGGAGCCCGCTTCATTGATCGGTCATGTAAGCTCTTTAGTGGAGAAAATTGCTGAAGATGAAGAAGATGGCTTCTTACAAGACTGGGTCCTGATGCGCGAGAGGGAATGGGATCTTCTGTTTAGGTCCCCAGGTCAGGGGCTATCTGGGTTTCAATTGGTTATGACCGTAGTGGAAGAGGATATTTCCAATCAATTAGCCAGAGCATGGATTAATATGTTGCTTGGGTCAGAGGATGCTAAATTTACTATGGGATCGATAGCATTAGCTCCCATCTTAGCGGTAGTAATTTCTTTGGGATTGGTCTTTAATCAGGTTCCGCGTTTGTTTTATACGATTACAGCACTAGGCTGCTTGATTTATTATTTAATTTTGAGGTGGAAGCTAAATGAATCGTTTGGTGAACGGATTATCTTACACGTCGAGCTGAGCTACGGAATATGGATTACGCTTTACGGCATGATATGTTTGACTTTGATATGTATTTTGAAGCTAATTATTAAGGATTAACGCTATCCTTTAGGCTTTTTCTGCTCATCGCCAGCCGCTTTTTCGATGCTCTTCTTAACTTCATTAGCTTCCTTGGAAACTTCTTCCCCGGCTGTATGGAGCTCTCGGTCAAATTCGGCTTTTGCTTTGCGGAATTCACCAAGACTTTTCCCAATACCTCTTGCCAGCTCTGGGAGTCTTTTTGCACCGAAAAGAAGCAAAACAGCTAGGAAAATAAGAACAAATTCCCAGCCACCGGGCATCCCAAAAGCAAGAAACAACGAACCATTCATAATATTAGGGTAGCTAGGGGCTAATTTTGAAGCAATAGGAAAGTTAGCCTAGCTATTTTATTTCTATTCGGTCAAATCGCAGAAAATAAGGATTGAGGAGAGGAGCTTAAAATGTTCGGGTTTAAGGCTTAAAAATAAGCCTTGCCCGGCCGAAGTAAGTATCTTAGCATCCACAACCCTGTTTGAAAGTTTCATAAGTATGAGACGGCAGGAAATTAACACTATAATTATATATTATCTGGCCAAACAGTTTCCTGTTTAGCATTTCAAGGAAAGCGAACACCGCCGTATTCGGGTGATTGACTTGTTTATATACAGCATTCGCTTGCCTTACCGTATCTTATGAAAAATCTTGAAGAACTACTAGCAGCTTCCCTGCAAAATTTTAAAGAAGGTAGCATTATTAACGGCACCATTATCGAAAAGCGCCCTAAAGAAGTCGTTATCGATATTGGCTATAAGTCTGAGGGAGCTGTAGGTCTCGATGAATTTGAAGAGCCCTCTGAAGTAGAAGTTGGTCAGGAGATTGAAGTTCTTCTGGAAAAATTAGAAGACGACGAAGGCATGGTCGTCTTGTCTTACCAAAAAGCAGCTCAGAAGCAAAATTGGGATAAAATTGTGGCAGCCTTTGAGGCAGGACAAAATGTCAAGGGCCGTGTCCGAAAAGTTGTTAAGGGTGGTTTGATGTTAAATGTGGGAGTTGAGGCCTTTATGCCAGCTTCTCAAATTGATATCATGCCTCCAAAGAATCTTAAAGAGTATGAGGATCAAACTCTGGAGTGTAAGATTGTTAAGATTAATGAAGAGCGCAAGAACGTCGTTCTTTCGCGCCGTGAATTGATTGAAGCAGAGCGTGCTGAGAAACGCTCACAACTTCTTTCCAAAGTTGAGAAGGGTGTTGTCGTTAAGGGGGTGATCAAGAACATCACAGACTTTGGAGCCTTTATTGACCTAGATGGTTTGGACGGGCTTTTACACATCACGGACATCAGTTGGGGACGGATCACACATCCATCAGAGCAGTTATCAATTGGACAAGAACTGGATGTGATGGTTTTAGAAATTGACCGCGAGAAAGAGCGTGTTTCTCTCGGGTTGAAACAACGTTTTGAGAATCCATGGGAGAAAATTGCTGAGAAATATCCTGTAACTACGGAAGTCAAAGGTAAAGTAACAAGCCTCGTTCCTTATGGTGCCTTTATAGAGCTGGAAGAGGGTGTAGAGGGACTAGTTCACGTTTCTGAGCTCTCCTGGACTAAGCGCATCGCCCGTGCTTCAGATGTTTTGGCTACAGGCGATATTGTCACTGCTGTTGTGACTGAAGTAAGCAAAGAAGACCAAAAACTTTCTTTGAGTGTTCGTCAACTGGAGTCCAATCCTTGGGATGAAATTCACATGAAATATCCTATCGGCCGCTCAGTTAAGGGAATTATCCGTAATCTAACGGCTTACGGTGCCTTTGTTGAGTTAGAAGAAGGAATTGATGGGATGATCCATGTATCAGATCTCTCATGGACTCGTAAAATCAATCATCCTTCGGAAGTGCTTAAGAAGAATGAAGAGGTTGAAGCACAGGTCCTGGGGATCGATAAGCAGAATCAGCGCATTAGTTTGGGTGTCAAACAACTCAATGATGATCCATGGAAAGAAATTGACCAAAAATATAAGATTGGTGACCTTGTTGAAGGTAAAGTTACCAAGGTTGCTAGCTTTGGAGCTTTTGTTCAATTAGCGGATGAAATTGATGGGTTGGTTCATATTTCTCAAATCAGCGATGAACGGGTAGAGAAAGTGAAGGATGTGCTCAATGTTGGTGATGATGTTTCTGCGAGAGTGATCAAAGTCGACAAAACAGAACGTCGCATTGGCCTTTCTATGAAGGCTGCGGATTATACTCCAGAGCAGCTAGAGAAGGAGCGCCAAGCATTAGAAAGCATGCGCGCTGGCGATATGCTTGGAACGATGAGCGAAGCTTTCGAAAAGGCAGAGGAAGAATTCCGCCCGGGAGAAGAATCTTAATAGGAACTTTTTTTATTATAACTTTTTTTAATAAAAGCCCGGTGGGATGCCACCGGGCTTTTATAATTCCTTGGGGGAATTAATTGATGACTACTGCGGAAGAGCAATTAAAAATTTTAGTTTCTGGTGTGAACCAAACGCACTCAGAGGAGGCATTGTTAGAAAAGATTAAAAAGGGAAAGAAGCTCAGAGTTAAATTGGGATTTGATCCGTCTTCACCAGATTTGCATTTGGGCCATGTTGTGGTGATGGACAAAATTCGCCAGTTTCAAGAATTTGGTCATCTCGCTGTCATCATTATTGGGGATTATACGGCTATGATTGGTGATCCAACGGGTCGTTCTAAAACTCGCCCAGCGCTTGAAACGACAGAAGTAAAAGAGAACGCTAAAACCTATACAGATCAAGTTTTTAAAGTACTGAAAAAAGATCAAACGGAAATTCGTTATAATAGCGAGTGGTTTGACAAGTTTGGTTATGCGGATGTTTTAAAACTAAACGCGCAGATGACGGTCGCACAGCTTTTGGAGCGAGAGGATTTTCGCAATCGCTATGAGAATAAGCAATCTATCACCTTGACCGAATTCCAGTACCCTTTGATGCAGGGGTATGACTCAGTCATGGTGGAGTCGGATCTCGAGCTTGGGGGGAATGATCAACTTTTTAATAATTTAGTAGGGCGTGATTTGCAAAAAGCAAATGGACAAGAGCCCCAGGTCGTCATGGTATTACCTATTTTGACTGGAACGGATGGCGAAAAGAAGATGAGTAAGTCCTTGCAAAATGCTGTAGGAATTCTTGATGCTCCCCATGATATGTTTGGCAAAGTCATGTCGATTTCTGACGAAACCATGACTGAATGGCGCAAGATGCTTGGGAATGCTTATGGACTGCCTGAGCAAGCACCAGAACATCCTATGGAAGTGAAGAAAGAATTAGCAGTTAGCATTGTCGCTAGATTCCACGGAGCAGAAGCTGGTGCGCAAGCGAGAACTGATTTTGAAACTAAGTTCTCTAAGAAAGACTTGAATGCTGCTAACTTAGAAGAGCATCAAATTTCTGAAAACCCTATCTGGATTAGCAAACTCTTACAAGAAGCTGGAGCGGTTAAAAGTAGTTCAGATGCTAGACGCTTGGTGCAACAAGGTGCTGTCAAAATTGAGGGAGAGAAAGTTACTGACTTTAAAGCAAATATTGAAGTCAAGGGTGGTGAGGTTTTACAAAGCGGTAAGAAGTTCTTCAGGAAATTAGTTGCCTAGGAAAATTGGAAGAGTGGCATGATAGGCAGTGTGGATTGTTTTGGCGTCTCATGCCGTCTATTTGCGCTTTCACTATTTTATGAGAGCGGTTTTACAACGAGTTAGTGAAGCGAGCGTTACCATAGACGGAAAGCTTCATGCTGCTATTGGTGGCGGGCTTTTAATTCTTGTTGGTGTCACGGAAGGTGACGAGCAAGGTGATATGGATTGGCTAATAAAGAAAATATGTGGATTGCGTCTCTTTGAAAGCGAAGAGGCAAAAGGCGTCGGTGACCTCTCTCTTCTGGAAACTAAAGGTGAAGCTTTAGTCATTAGCCAGTTTACTTTATTGGCAAGCGTGAAGAAAGGGACCAAACCATCTTACCACCGTGCAGCAAAACCCAAGGAGGCTAACGAAAAATATCAAGCCTTCGTTAAGAAACTAAGTGCTGAGATAAGTCGCGAAGTTAAAACGGGTATCTTTGGTGCAGAGATGAAAGTAGCTCTTATCAATGAAGGCCCCGTTACTATTTGTTTAGACTCCAAGAATAGAGAGTAACCATTTATTGAGCCTCAGCCCTGGGAGCTTCGGTCTTGATGTTATCATTGATGGATGCTTGCTCCTCAGGTGAGGGCATATGAATCACAGCAAAGTCTTGTTCGTTTCGTTTCTCTTGCCAGCCTAACCATTTTTTTATTCGATTCGTCAGTGTTTTGCGATTTGTTCGGTAAGTATAGGCTTTAAGGTCTTCTATTTCTTCCTGGCTCAAGAGGAGAAGCATGTTATCTTTTTGTTCCTCTCGAACATATTCTGAGCGGCCAACTATCTGCTTTTTCTTAAAAATCCAAAATCCTTTTTCCTGAATCTTTTTGACTTGGATAAGTCCGGGAGGAGGTGGAAAATCTCTAGCGGGATAATGCTTCTGTGCGATCTTCATGATTCGTCCCCAAGTTGGGACGGCAATTCTTGAAGAGTAGCCAGAAGGAATAATGGTTTGTGGTTTGTCTAGGCCTACCCAAGCTCCAGCAGTTATTTCGCTATTGAATCCAATAAACCAAGAATCCTTATAGTCATTGGTGGTTCCCGTCTTGCCCCCAAATGGACCTTTGATTTTCCAAGTGGAGCGAAGGGAACGAGCGGAACCTTCATCCACCACGCTTTGCATCATATCAATCACCTGAAAGCTGATTTGCGGCGAAAGCACCCGTCTTCGATCGTCAATGTGACCATAAAGCGTCTGTTTGTCAGACGTCTCTATTTTGGTAATGAGATGTGGTTTGATCTGAATTCCGTAGTTAGGGAACAGAGTATAAGCACTGGTTAGCGCTAGAGGACTCATTTCAAAAGCTCCAAGACAGGAAGAGGGAAGGGCTGGCACTTCACGTTCAAAAACGTGGCCTAAAAAGAATGATAAGCTATCGAGACCGGAATAGATTCCCGAACGAACCGCACTATAATTATTACTGGTAGCAAGTGCTTTTCGGATGGTTTGATAATTTCCTTGTGACCTCGGGAGTTTTCTATACTCCTTGAAAGGGTTTTTAAGATCAAAAGGTTCGGCATTTACTTTAGTAAAAGCTGAGCAGTTCAAAACATTGAAGGCATGGGCATAGAGTAGAGGTTTGACGGTGGAACCAATTTGTCGCTCCGCAAAGAGGGCTCTATTATAGGAGCTTTCTTCATAGCTTCTTCCGCCCACTAGAGAGAGTATAGCGCCGTCAACATTGCGTATGGCAACAAAAGATCCCTGTAGATAGGGAGGTGCTTGACTGCTTTTATTGGGTGTGTTTCCGTGCTTCTTTTGCCAAGAATGACGTGTCATGTGCTTGTATCCCTTACGGCTTTCAATGGCGACAAGTTGTTTTTCCATTTCTTGTTCAGCGCTTTTTTGGAAAGCCAGGTCAATGCTTGTATGAATATGAAGACCTCCTCTGTAAATATGGCGGCGAGTGAGATAAGACGGTATGGTGTTCATGATGGCATGGACAGCATAGGAACCAGGAATATTTATTCTCGGCCTTAGAATCAATGGTTTTGCCTTGGTTTTAGATGCTTCTTCTGAAGAGATAAAACCTTCAGTAGCCATGCGATCTAGTGTAAAGTCTCTAACTTTTTTTGCTTGTTCAGGATTTTTCCAGGGTGAGAAAAGATTGGGTCCTGCAATAATACCAACAAGCATAGCACTTTCAGATAAGTTAAGGTCTTGTGGTTTTTTTCCAAAATAGGCGTCTGACGCAGAACCAATACCGTAAAGATGGCTGCCAAAGAAAACACGGTTAAAGTAATAAAGAAGGATTTCATCTTTGGAGTAGGCAAGTTCTATACGTAAAGCAAGGAAGAGTTCTTTTAGTTTGCGGTCTAATGTAGGGGCATTGATTCCCGCTGAATTTCGTGCCAGCTGCTGGGTGATGGTAGAAGCCCCGGAGACAACTCTTCCACTCGTATAATTTGAGGCAATCGCTCTTACTATAGAAAAAGGATCAAATCCAGGGTGCCAATAAAAACGTTCATCTTCCCGAGCAATAAGAGCTTGTTTTAATTGCTTCGGAATTTGTTCGGCTTTAACTAGGATGCGATGTTGCTCATAAACTCTTTGCATGACATAACCATTTCGATCATAAATGATAGAAGTTGCAGGCATGTGGCTGACTTCATCTAGGTCAAAAAACAGTGCCCAGAAAAAGTAATAGAAGAAAAACAAGGCGGGTAAGCTGATGATAAGACCGGTTGGTATGATGATCCACAGAGGGAGTTTTTTTGCCTGTCTAAGCAACTTCTTAAATGTAAGATTATTTGGAATGCTAGCCAAAAACTTTTTCATGAAATAAAGGAGTTATCCATAAACTTGAGTATGCTTTTATATAAGTAGATGAGAAGTCCAATCCCCGTTTATTTTAATATAGTGGATTTAGAAATATTACTTTTGCGTTGTTTGAGTAATCTGTGAGCATCAAGGATGTTTAGACTCAATGGAAGCTTTGCCTAAGGTCTGTTCTAGGGCAAATTGACTTGAGGGGGTTCTCTTGATGCTCGCTCTATCTCAAAATAGTCGACGGAAGGGAAATGAAAAGCTTGAGCCACTAGGTTACTGGGAAAGGATTCGTACTTATTTGTGTAATCTCTAACGTTGGCATTGTAAAAGCGTCTAGCGGCTTGGATTCTGTTTTCAGTATGAGTCAATTCCTTCTGCAATTGCAAAAATTGTTCATTTGCTTTGAGGTTGGGATATTGTTCTACTACTGCAAGTAACTGACTTAAACCTGCGACTAGTTTGCGCTCGCTAGCGCACTGCTCTTTAACACTTCCATTATTGGCGGCAGCTTGGTTTCTCAAGGTAATCACGGATTCTAAGACACTCTTCTCATGAGCTGCATAGCCTTTCACTGTTTCGACTAAATTGGGGATGAGTTCATAGCGACGCTTGAGCTCGGTATCGATATCCGCCCAAGACTCTTTGATGTAGTTTCTTAGAGTAATTAAGCCATTGTACTGGCCAACGACATAAGCAACCGGAATGAGAATAGCAATGGTTAGGCAGATAATGGTGATCATGAAGGATGTGCAATTAAATAATCAGGGATAAGCTCTCTCAGAGAAATCAGATGATCTAGTCTTTCTTGAACTTCTTCTACCTTAAAACGTCTATTTTGTGAAATAGCCAAGCAATCACCTTCTACCTCCAAGTGATTGACAGGCTGTTTTAATAAGAAATCTATCACTTGAGCATGACAAAAATCATAAGCAAATTTTCTATCTTTAGATCGAACCACGTATTTCTTGGAAAACTCTGCGGATTCAAAATCAATGTCATCGAAACCAATAGCCTGTATTATTTTGGAGAAGAAGCCCTCAGGGGCAATGACTAGCTCGGGAAAGGACCTAGGTAGTTGAGTGGTCACAAAGGATAGGTAATGGTGGTTTGTTCTTCGTCTACCTTTCGAATCGGATGAGTAGGTCTCGTAATGAAAATCGAAGGCCAATATCTCATATCCACGTAGCTTACCAGAGATCACATTATAGGCGTAGCGATTGGAGCCTTGTTTGAGTTTGTCAAGGTAACTTAAGCGATGAATCAATTGCCTATCTTTAGAGTGAGTGAAGTGCAGTCCCAATGAATGGGCTAATGCGGCTATGGCCTCTCTTCTCTTCTTTTCGAAATACCATCCCGCGACCCCAATCCCTGCGAATATGAGGATAATGAGGACGATGATGAATCCATCTGTCATCCTGAGAATGTAGAGCATTTCATTGCTTAGGCCCAATAACAATCTTTCAAGATTTTTGCAAGAGGAGGGCGCGGTATGCAAAGTATGTTTGCAAGTTGCAAGCTATAGATATCTATAGAATTGTATTTATCATGGCTTGTCGCATAGGTGATTGATCCAAGTCTAGCTCGAATGATGCACCTATTTAGACCTATTCTAAAAGCTGAATCTTACTTAATCCTTGATGTCTCTGAGGGATTTGTAATCAAGTCATTTAGCTTCAGCTATTCTATAGTTTCTAATGCGAAAGCATATCAAGATAAGTGCTCGTAAACAGGCTTCTTCCCTAAGACGTGAATTTTAGAGCTCAGAGTTTTTGTTGCGCTCTTCCCAGGCTTTGGAAAGCAGGTATTTGCATCTTAAGTCATCAACGATGATTCTGGCAAAGGAAAAAGGAGAGGCAATCAGAGTGCCAATAATTCTTGAGAGTGTCTTTCTGATGTTTCCATGCTTAGATAGAGCGCATAAAAAAGAGCTAAAGAAAGCCAGGAAAAGTAAAACTATCCCTCCAATAACTGTTGGAACTATTACCTCTTTTGCGAATTCTAGGGGTGAGGCAGCTTTCTCGTAGTAAGTAATAATAAAAGCAATGCAGACAGCGCAGCCCAGGACTAAGGCTATTAGTGAGAAGATCTTAAAATCTTTCCGAAAAACCACACGAAAGCCATCTGCCGATTTAGTGATCATAAGTTCTCTAATAGTTAGTTTTACATGAGTTAATACTACATAATCTGACAAATTTAGTGGGTCATGTAAATTATAATAGTGAATTTAATGCATTATTTGTTTGTTAAGAGACAAAAATCGATTAATCCTAGCGGATTCATTTAACTCCTATATGCTGAAAGAGGTTAAACTCGAATGATGCAAATGGGACTTAAAGATCTATGCGAGATTTGGTCTTAAGAAAGATTGCGTTGCCTCCAAATAAGGTCTTTTGAGATTCAGGTCCTTACCCATTTGACTTGGTTGGTCTTAGCCGGTTTAGAGCAATGGTAGAGCTTCGACTCTCTTACAAATTCTATTCCATCCTTCGAGTTACAATGAAGGCGCTCGCATCCTCAGACATGTCAAGGGCGGAAGTAGCCTGGTTTGGGAAATAAGAGCTTTATTCTTCCTTTTGTAGATTCATTCTGCCTTCTGAAGAACTAGGCCTAACTTCTAAAATATTTGAATAAAGTCCATTCTTTTACTGGTCGATATATACGGTGAGTAGATTGGAATAAATCTAATGGAGTGGAACGAATGAAAAATAATGATCGATCAACTTTGATGCTTACGAGTCTGATCGTGTTTGTCTTATGTGCTTTTCTAGCTGGGGGTAAATTTACTGCTGAATATGAGAAAACGACAGGAGAGCTTTCTGACAAGCTAGCTACCGCAGATAGATCCTTAGCAAGATTAAATAGAAAACTTGAGAGTAATGTCCAAAGGTTAGGACGCGCAGAGATTCATACGAAGGACGCTGCCGTTATTGTGCAAGTTTTAGAGAGACAAGTGCGGAGCCTCAGTGCTGATCAACTGAAAAATGAGACGATTATACAGACACTGCGGACGCAACTCATGCTGGCAAACCAAGAGTCTATACAGCTTCGAGAGGATCTTGATGAGGTTCGTCGTAGGATGGTCAGTATGGAGCTACAGTATGCCATCGTCGAATAGAGTTCAGTCACCGTATTTTACCCTAGGTGTTACTCGCCGAGCTTCTGAAGATGAAATACGGAAGGCGTATCGGCAGAAGGTGAAATTATATCATCCAGATAGATATGATCCTATGACGCAGCCGCTTAGCTATGTCAGAGCGAATGAGAGAATGTCTAAGGTTAATGAAGCCTATGCTATCCTAAATGATGACGAAAAGCGTCGCGAGTATGACGAACAGTGGCTGAAGACAAAAAGCGAGAAACCCTATTTTCATCCACATGCGCAAAGCAGTTGGGGTCATGAAAAATTTTTTCCTTCCTTAGGATTAAGGGAATATATTGTCTTCTTGGGTATTTTGTATCTATCTGTTTGTTCCTATACCATTCTGACTACAGAAGGTTTTTATGGTTGGTCATTGCTTTTGCCTCCCTTTTTGTTTTTCGTTCTGAGCTTAGGTCTAAAACCGAAGCAACGAGTTCGAGTAGCAGCTTAAACTCGAATGATGCTATAGAGACTTTAGGATCTGTATAAGATCTTGGAGCTCAAGAAACTTAGAGTCCCGTTCCTTCTGGCTCGAGCAGCTACAGATTTCGCGCATCTTCTTCAACTTTCATTATATGATTTGGCTTTAGAGGGGGGGGCTATAATTTTGCTTTGATAGCAGAGAGGGCTTCTACCGCTGCAGCCTGAATCACCATATCTACTAAGCCGGATGCAGGGGTTTGTTCAGGGTTAATTTCTATGGTAAAGGCATCTGAAGCTTTGGCTAGTTCAATCAAGTCAGCGGCAGGGTGTACTCGAGCGGATGTTCCAATCGTTATGAAAAGGTCGCATGAGCTAGCGGCTCTTGTTGCTTTACCCACTACTTTAGGATCAATGGGTTCTCCAAACCATACGATGTTTGGCCGTGCTAATTTATGAGTGACGGGGCAAAGAGGAGGGATTTCGTTAAGAGGAACTTCTTCGTTGCGCCAAACTCTTGGCTCAGGGTTTGAGTCAAAGGCCATTTTCATTTCCCATATGGAACCGTGAAAGCAAACAACATTCATGGTGCCACATCGCTCATGGAGTCCATCTACGTTTTGGGTAATTAGTGTAAAGCCCTCGTGACGGCTGAGGGTTGAGAGAAAAAGATGACCCTCGTTTGGTTGGCACTTAGCAATGACTTGCCTGCGCCAGTCATACCATTTCCACACCAACTTCGGATCGAGTTGAAATGCATCGGGATTAGCTAATTCCTCAGGCCTGCGACCATTCCACAAATTATCTGCACCACCTCCTCGGAACGTTGGAACACCACTTTCAGCTGACATCCCTGCTCCAGTCAGCACAGTAATGTTTGGGGTACTTCTGATTTTTTCAGCGACCAACTCTATCTGCGTCATAGCTAATATGATGAGAACACTTCTCGGTATTCCTGCTCTTTATCTCTGTATCCTACCCTAGGGATCTCCAGCGAATGCAAAAGAAATAAGATGAGTTATTCTATGCTAGCCTAAAGCCTAGAATAACTGTAAATATTAAATGAAAAGAGAATACCATGAGTGCATCGAAGAAGGGTGGCTGTCTCAAAATAGGCCTGATGTTACTAGCCATAGGATTGCTAGTTTTTATTTTATTAATAGGGGGAGGGATATTTGCTCTTAACTCCTGGGTGCGCTCAGACGAGTTTAAAGAAGCAGTGCGGGCACAGATATCTGAGAAAGTTGGGACGGAAGTAAAATATCAAGAGGCCTCTTTAGATCCGTTGAAGGGTATTGTTATTGAGGGGCTGGCTATTGCTAATTCTCCCAAATACTCCGAAGCTGATTTTCTCTCAATAGGAAAGATAACCGTCAAGTACTCGCTTTGGTCGATTTTGTCGGGTAAGGGGGTAATCATTGACTCGATAGAAGTCAATCACCCTGTACTTAATATCTATCAGAAAGAGGATGGCAGTATGGATCTTCCCTTTGCTTCACAAGAAGCTCCGCCCAAAGAAAATTTGGAAGAAACTAAGCCTGTAGGGGTTAAAATTCCTGAGATTTATTTGCGGAGTGGGGATATTTTCGTTACCGCATCGAGCGGATCGCATCTCGTAAATGTTGGAGACTTATTTATTGAAAGTTCTTATGAACTTCCTTCAGATGCTGTAGATCTAGGAAGTTCCAAAGCTCAAGGCAAAATTTCTATAGAGCGATTAAAAGTGATACCAGGGCTGGAGTTTACGGATGTGGGCTGCAATCTGCTCACGGAAAATGAAATTCTCCAGCTTAGTGATTTGAAGGGCTCTAGTTATTCGGGCGCATTTGAAGGGAACGGAAAAATTAACTTTGACGGTGCGAGTCCAAACTTTGATTTTGCACTGAAGGGTGAGGGAATTGTCATTGAGGAGATGCTCAAGTCATTTGAGCAAAAGCCTGAAACATTCGAAGGTCAATTGCAGTTAGATCTGGGAGTCAAAGGGAAATTAGCCGAGCCTAAAGACCTTACCGGCTCGGGGACATTTCGTATCGTCCCAGCAAAACTGGGCAAGTTGAAGAGGCTGCATTTTTTAGGTCAAATTCTCGGAGTAGATGCGCTTCGAGAGGGGAAGTTTGATATGATTAGAGGAAATTTGACTCTAGGGGAGCGTAAGCTGCGTTTAAAAGACTTGGTTGCTCAATCTCAAGATGTAAACTTTACCGTGACAGGTTGGGTAAGTTTTGAAAATACCCTGGATCTTCATGGAGAATTGGTGCTGGCTCCGCAAAATGCGGAAAAACTGATGTCTATTTTATCTACCATCATGGGTCTGCAGGTAAGCCTATCGGATGACGGTAAATATCACTTGCCTCTTACTTTGAAGGGAAAAACATCAGATCCCCTTATAACGGTTGCAGGCTGGTCTATTCCTCTTGATATGAGCATTGAGGAAATCTTGAAGATGAATGAAGGTAATATTTTAAACCTATTAAAAAAAGGGCTGTCTGATGATGAGGAGGGAGAAGAAGATGTGGATAGCATTCTCAAGAAAGGGATCAAATCTTTGTTCTAGGCCTTTTTTTAGTTTGTCTAACTAGGCTCATCTTGTGGTATCTTCTCTTGTTTCATGTCTGACATTTCTAAGCCCTTTTTAGATCATCTGGAGGATCTTCGGTGGATGCTCATCAAGTCTGCTGTTGCCATTGTGCTAGGCATGATTCTTTCCTGTATCTTTGCTCAGCAGATATTGGCCCTGTTACAGATCCCGCTACGTGAGTATGTGGAGGCTAAGGGGCTAGATATCCAAGATTATCTCATCATGCTCAATGTGATTGACCCACTTACGATCACTATCAAGACAGGTATCTTTGCCGGGTTGATACTCGCTTGCCCCTTTCTTTTCTATTTTATTGGAGACTTTGTTTTACCTGCATTACATCCAAGCGAAAAAAAGATGCTCATTCCTGCTTTTACTGTGGGAGCAGTACTTTTCCTTTTAGGAGTTCTTTTCTGTTACCAATTTGTAGTGCCTATTGCTCTATCTGTTTTTTTGGAGTGGGGTGAGAGTTTCGGTATGCATGCTCAAATTCCATTAGACTTTTACGTCTCCTTTGTTTTACAGCTTTTAGTGGCCTTCGGAGTATCATTTGAAATGCCTTTGGTTATCATTATCCTGGCCAAGCTAGGAATTGTAGATAAGAAAATGCTCACCACCTACAGGCGACATGCCATTTTATTCTTTATCGTTTTTTCAGCATGTATGACTCCCGCAGATCCCTTTTCAATGATTATGCTTTTCGTCCCTCTCTACCTGCTCTTTGAGATAAGTGTCATCGCAACCGGTTTTATCGAAACTGATCGAAAGAGGCAGGAAGAGTCTTTCTGGGAAGATTAAGATAGAGCCCGTTATGTCTCATTATCTAGATGGGGATGTCGTGGGATCCATATGGCAGCTTTACTATCGAAAGCAAGACAGCAGCTGGAGTCAGTCCAATGAAAACATACTATTAATAATTAGGTTTTTTTATTTCGCAAGAAATACTCGGTGCGTAAGCGCGGAGATGTAGGGTAGCGGCCGTCTTGGTAGTAAAATGGGATAGTGAAGTATCGGCGAGGTAATCATAGTGTATGGTGTTGTCAGTATCATGTGGTCCTTCCGACCAAGTATCGAAGAAAGGTGATAAACGGGGGGCTCTGTAAGTATTTGGA